>NZ_BAAATE010000010.1:0-267104 GCF_039533245.1 Nonomuraea recticatena
ACCCGTCTACCAGGGGCTCTGCTACGTCATCAGGCGAACACCGGACCCGCGATCATGCCGTGATCAGCACCCGCCGCCGGAGGATGAAAAGGGGTCACTCTTTGAGCCGTGTTGTTGCTGATTCCGTAGATCTCGATCAGCGCATTGATACCGGGCACCTGGTCACCAGGAGCGAGTTCGCCCTCTTCGATCTGGCGCGTGAGTTCCCTCACGATCTGGGGCCAGATGGGTTTGCGCCTGTCGATTTGATCACCGCTCACGGGGACAGGCTAGGTAGCTGGACCAGGCCAAAGGTAGCGAGGGCTCGCCTGAGCTAGACAAGCTTTGCCCTGGCTAGATTGAGCTAGATAGGGCACTATGGACCCCATGGATCAGTCCCATGGGGCACAGGCCCCACACCACGACGAGGACCAGGACGAGGTAATTCACCTCTGTCTAGAGTCACCGACCCACCTGAGTGCATCGGCTGTCGCACTCCTGGACCAGGCCCGCGCCGACTACCTCGACAGCCTTCGGCTTCGGGAGGCGCTGTGACGCACCCTGCGGACGGATGGGAGCTGTCAGACGACAGGCAGTGGGCCGTCCTCAAGCGAGACAACCGAGTGCGCATAGCCGTACCTACGGGCGTGGACCTCTCGCAGCCCGAGCACCTGGTGCTGAAGGCGGCCCTCGAAGAGTTCCGGGACGCAACGCCGGACGTCGACGAGGCCGGGAGGCTGGCGCCCACGGTCACCGAGTGGGTTAAGGGCCAGAACGAAGCACCATTCAGCACGGGGGAGCTGCGATGACCCTCAGAATCAAGCGAGCGGCGCCCGCGAAGTCGAGCTTCAGTCAGGGCAACTCGAACTGTGTCTATGTGGGCACGCGTGGCGTCGGCCCGTGGGTCTACATCTGGGAGTCGGAGAACGGCCCCGGCACCTCGCACGGCATCGATTGGAGGGTGATGGAGTCCTGGCTAGACGACGTCGCCAACGACCGCTACGAGCCGACCCGCCTCGATGGTGACCGCCTCATGGTCCACATCGTGACGGACGAGGACGGCCGCAACTGGCTGGACCGCCCGCACGGGTGGAGGCCCGCACGGTTCGAGACCACTCAGGAGAACTGGGAGGCGTTCGTGGCGGGCGTGAAGCGCAAGGAGTTCAGCCGGTTCATCAGGGAAGCCCAGGACAACGAGGAGGCCAGCCTCAAGCGGATGGCCGCCTACAAGAAGGCGAGACAAGTCGCCTGACCGATCTCCCTCCTGAGGTCTGAGGCAAGAGAGTTGCTGGTGCCACTGGTCCGAAAGGGTGACCGGGACAGACCTCAGGAGGGTTCGAATCCCCTGGATGGATACGCCAAAGGGCTGTTCGTCCAGGGGACTTTTTGTTTCAATGCTCAAACACTTGATTCATCATTCGCAGCGGCTTCGACACATGCTTCGACGGCTCCGAATCAACAGGCCGGCGACCCGATCGCCGTATGTAATGCCCCATCACCCCGCGTAATGCCCAGATTTGCGCGCAAATCGAAAGACCTCCACCGCCGGGGTTAAGCCATTTGGCATTTAGGGGTATACCCCACCCCCTTTGTGCTGGGTAATGACGCAATGGACGCATTGATGGTTTGAATGGCTGTATTGGGCCTATTCGGCGTATGTGATGGGTGTTCGTGGTGATGGCGCGTATGGGTGTTCGTATTCGCGGTTGATGTGTGATGAATCATTTGGTTGATGTGCATCAATGATCGTTGTTTCGTTGGCGAATGATTGTGTGAATGTGATTGACCAATGGGCGCATTACTGGTCAAGGGCAGGCGTTCATCACCATAGGTGGTGGTGCTACCTATGTGGGTGTGCCGGGTATGGGGCTATGCGTCAGTGTGACGATAAGAGGTCTATATAGGGAAGCTGTGTAGGGCCCTGTGGGGCAGGGGTTCCGTGGGGGTATCGAACTAGCGTTCTATAGTGGGAGCTGTTTTTCGAATGGCTTTCGAGCCGGGGCCGTTGATTCATCATTCGCAGGGCCCCCGTGGGGATTCGCCCATTGGGGGATCTTTTCGGACATTCCTCTAGAAGGTTGTTCTGTTAGGCGCTGACAAGTTTGTCAAGGCCGGTGGTATGTCCGTTTAGAACAGACTCGAATGTGGGTCAATCGAAGTCTTTATTAGGTCCCATGTGGCAGGAACGGGTACGAACCGGACAGACAGGGTCTAGGGACGCATGGCGACACATGGGGACAGGAACCACAGCCTCTTTGTAACGGCAAGGTAACAACCTCAAACAGAATTATGTTTCGTTTCCCCAGGTCAGAGCGTTACCGCTGTGGGACCTACTAAAGATCCGCAGGTCACAGGGGTTCTGACCTGGAGGGAAGAGATTTGGTGGGGCAAAACCGCAGGTCAGGCTACGGGACCTACTAAAGAATGCCTGATCACAGGGTTATCTGACAAAACACCCTGACTGGCTAATGTTCTGGTTGTCGCCACGACGCCCCGGCCGCAAGGCAGGGGGGACGTGAAGCCGACAGGTTGCTTGATTCATCTACATAGCGTTGCGCGTTCTGTGAACGGTCGCCGTTCTGAACCCGTTTCTGGGACCTACTAAAGGTTTCGCGGGTTAGGCCACCTAGTAAGGCGCAACGTTCGCCGAATCCGAAAGGTGAAGCGGGAAAAGAGGCCGTGACCTTACGACCCTAGCCAAGGCTAAGTGAGGGTCACGAACAAAGCGCAGAGTCTTGCGTCGCACTCGTCCGCCTGCACTTTCGGTGAGATACGGCTCACAAATGGGTGCCGTTCCCTTGGTTGCTTGCAACCTTCCCCGAATGCCTTGGCAGGACGGGAATCCGTAAGGGATGCAATCCCGCCCATGATGCGAGCGCGTCTCAGTGTGCATCCGATGCTTGAGAACTCAATAGTGAAACGAATCAGGGTAAAGGGACTTAGCTGATTCGGGAGCTGGCCAGCAACACGGGAAGGCCAAAGCGTAAGGGTTCAAATCCCTCCCGAGATCAGGGGCGCGACAGTCTGGCGATTGTCACCCACGCGTTCTATGTGGTGTCGGGTTCGATTCCCGACGTGCCCACGACCGCACAACAGTGCGGTTGTCCCTCCTACCCGAAAGGGGAATTCGTGGTCAAGTTCATGATGGCTACGGCCGTCATGTTGGGGCTGACAACCCCAACGCCATTCCCTCCAGGCGATACGGCTACGCCTAGTCCCGTCATTACTGTGACGGTCACGGCGGACCCGACCGTTACACCAACCGTCATAGTCCATACGACGTCGACGGCGACGGTTACGGCGACTCGCACGGAGTATTCCGCAACCCCTTCCCCGTACCCGGTGCCAACCGTCCAGTACGTGCCTACGCCCGTTGCAGGGCCCACGGTCACGGTGCCTGGACCAACGGTCACCACGGAGGTACGGACAACCGTGATGACGACAGTGTCCGCACTGTCAACGGTTCGCGAAACGGCAACCGAATGGAGGAGCCACACGGTTTCTCCGATGTCGGTAAGCGCGCCTGTAGTCGATTCTGGGATGCCTATGCCTCCGTCCGGGGGATTGGTGCCCGTGCCGACTATCACGGTCACAGAGACGCCTACAGCGACTCCTTCCACCACTGATCAACCGGTGAATGTCGCACAGACCGGTTGGCCAGGAAGGGCCGTCGAAGTTGGGCTACTGGTGATACTCGCCGTGATCATGGCGGCGATGACACCACATCTCGTGAGGAAGGCGCGGAGAAAGTGGCGTGAGCGTCACTTCAGGCGAATGAACGCCTGATGAAAGCGGGAGGGGCGGAATCATCCCACCGTCCCTCCCGTGACCACGAACGCCCCTGGAAAGGGGTTCAACGTGCGCAACTCCGTGACTTACAAGTCTCAGAGTGACGACAAGTTCGACGACGTTAAGGAAGCCGTTCTATCCCTCCGGGGACGTCTAGACGACGTCGACAACTCGTATTACGAGATTGCCACACGCCTTACGTCCTTTCACGCCCACTGTTCGGAGTGCTTTCAGAACGAATGGTTCTGGCGGCTGCACGTCATCAACGTGACGGACAATCACCGCATCTTCGTGGATGCCTGGTGGCATTCGGAAACGCATCCGGTCGTGGTTATCCGCGACCTGGACCGAAAGGAACTTTACCGGTCCACGATGCGCCGTATCGGCGGCGTCTACCCGGCTTATCG
Source organism: Nonomuraea recticatena (assembly GCF_039533245.1). Lineage (NCBI taxonomy): Bacteria > Bacillati > Actinomycetota > Actinomycetes > Streptosporangiales > Streptosporangiaceae > Nonomuraea > Nonomuraea recticatena. The sequence continues at coordinate 4,176 of NZ_BAAATE010000010.1, forward strand.
GTTCGTCGAACGCATTCTGGAAACGGTGGGGTCCTAATGGGGATCATCATTAGCGTCCGTTCGACGTTCGGGCACCAATTCACCCCTAAGGGTGACGGCCTCCAGGAATGCGACTGGTGCGGCGGCACGTGGCGAATCGAGGCAGAGCCCGACCAGGAAGGTTCGGAATACCTGGTGGGCCATTACGAGACATGGAACGGCGACGACCCTTCCAGTTGTCCCGGTACGTCTCGCATGCATGGTGAAGCGCCATGCCAAGTAGGCCGCGACGGAAATCGGTGTGAGGCCGCGCAGGAAGGCCCATGCCAGCACACACAACACGGCTGCAACTGCCTGTACTGCACGGGTTGACAGGAACGGACGAGCCCACCAGACACAGGGGCCTGGTGGGCCGTCTCCGTACCGTCAAACGAAAGGAGAGTTCATGACGGTCAAGGTGGTTAAGCCATGGAAGTACGGCTACCAGCTCGAATTCGAAGGGGTTCAGTTCGACGTCACCAGTCCTCCCGGCTGTACCCCCAATGGCATCTCATGGATGTCCGATTGGGGCGTGCTCCGCGACTGGATTAACCGGGGCCTGGTCACCGAAAAGTTCATACCCAACAGCTATAACGACGCAGACCAGATCTGGTCTGGCCCGATGCCCGAATAGGAAGGTAGAACGGCATGAGCGAAACCGTCCTGTATCGGAGGAGCGTTCCGGCTCTGGAGCTGGAACCCGGAATGGTTCTGAGATCAGCCATGGCATACCTGATCGAAAAGATCGGGGTGATAGGCGGGTCGACTGAATGGAAGGTGCGCCGGTACGACGAAGAGAAGCAGTCCTTCGTATACAGCGAGTTCTACATCCCGCACGGCGCGGTAATCGACATCGTCGATCAGGTCGACGTCAGCGGCCTGGTTCGGCCGACCGCGAATCATGAGATGCGCGTCGGTGCGGTTCTCGAATTCGATCGGGGACCGTTTCAGGTCCTCGACTTCCGCACCCTCGACGGCGTCCACATCGCCCTACTGTTCGGCGAGATCGGCATCTCACAGTTCGTGGTGTGCATGTTCAAGTCCACCGACCGCGAATGGTACGGGGGCGTGTACGGGAGCAACATCACTAAGGCTGTCGAACGCTTCAACCTCGCCTTGAAGCGGAACGGCCTGGAGTAGGACTAACCCACCTGACGGGTTCCCCGAATTCCGTAAGCACGAGATCGGGACGTGCCGGGGGCGCAGCCATGCCCAAAACGAGAAAGGAAAGCAAGTGGGAGCAAGCGGAGCAAAGTTCGTCGTCGGCACGCTGATTTACCGCGTCGCCCTCATCAGAGCGCGCAACGTCAAAAAGGATGACCTCCTGATCAATGACCACCTGTACAAGGTGTCGCGTTTCCCGAAGGTGTGGCAGGCCGTCACCGGCCGCCGCCCGGAGGCGAGCGCAGCCGACCGCTGGACGCGAATTCTCGACGAAAACGGTGTGGAGCTGGCCGCCGCACACGCTGATGTCGAGTTCCTGGTCCTCCGCCCCTACAGCGTCGTACCCGGCAACTAGGAAGGGAAAAGGCCAATGGACTACCTCATCGAAGAGACGTGGGTTCCGTCTTCCTGCCGTTGCAAATGGGAGGAACACAAGGACGCCTATCGGTTGACCGTCCGGAACAAGACGTGCCCCGACCATCGATGCCGAATGTTCGGCACAGTCGACGCGTGCGAAGGAGAAGTCAGCCACAGGCTTTCGTCCGGTGAGACGTGCTTCATCTGGGAGTGCAGCAAGCACGCCGACGAATCGGCCGAACGGCTGAACCGGCTCAACCGCAACTATCCCGACTCTGATACTCCGCCCCACTGGTTCGACCCGTCGTATGCGGGCGAGTCCTGGAATGACGACTACTAGGAGACGGCGAATGGCGAACATGGAAAGCGGGCCCTGCCCTAAGTGCAGGAAAAGGCCCTGCGCTGCGCTCCGCACGGATGCGCGAGTGAAGTGCGCCGAGTGCGGCCTAGAGCTGGTCCGCGAATGGGTGCCCGGCAAGGGATTCACCCTGTGGGCGCGAGTCCAGTACTTCATCGTCACGCACAAGATGAAGGTCAATGGCCGCTGGCACGAATACTTTCGGCGGATAGAAGGCAAGAGTGCCGCCGAAGATGTCGCGGCCTTCCTCCGACACTTCGGCTCGAAAGACATCAACATCGAGCCGGAAGAAGACGGAGGGGAGGTGAAAGCGGATGAACCCGCAATGCGAACGGAACTTGAGCGACGGATACCCGATCGTGCAGTGCCCGAAGACAGCAACGCAGGAGATTGACGGCGACTGGTACTGCGACGAACACGCCGCAGAGCTTGACGACTAGGTAAGTGGTTAGCCCGCATCTGGTGATCGTAGGCAGGGTTCGATTCTCTGCGCGGGCGCGCTCCATCCCCCCGAAAACAAGGAGCCATCATGAGGCCAAACATGTTCTTGCCCGTTGTCTGGCTATTGGTCTACCGGGAAGCGCTCGCATTCGCCGCCTGGTCCGCGATCTCTGCCATGTTCGCCGTGCGGCTGCTCGCGCCCACCCTGCGGGTACTCAAGGAAGGAAATTAAATGAAGCTCGCGGAAGACCTTGTGAAGGGTGACCTCCTCGACATCGGCACCGATGAGACGGGCCTCGTCGTACGGCGCAAAGTCGAGGACGTCCGCCTCAAGAGAAGGTCGGTGTGGGTCCACGTGGAAGACATCTACTTCCCCATCGTTCTCATGCCAGCTCAGCGAGTGTCGGGCGTGTTCTGACGGTTGACCTTCGGCCCCCGAATGGCGTGATGCTGCCGGATCGAATCCGGCCGGGGGCTCTTTCATGCCCTCAACCAACCAGGAAGGAGCTGTTAGTGGCCGAGAGGGTGCCGACGCGCATCATCGAGAGTCGGCAGATAGACGAAAGCCGGTGGCAATACATCGTCGAGGCGATGAATACCGGCCAGCGTCGCGTGTGGGACCGCGCAATCCGGGAGTGGGAGCCCCGCGAACGCCTCGATCTGAAGATCGGATACATGCAGAGCTGGGACGCCGAAGGATGGTTTGCGCTGCCCATGCATGAGGTTCAGGGCGAATACGACTGGTCGCGAACGAAGACGAGTCGGCATCTCTTCGAAGTAGGCGCGGAGATCGAGGGCGAGCTAACCATCGTCCACACGTTCTCCACCAAAGAGACCCGCGACCCGTATTGGGGATACCTGTTCGTCGACGACTTCGACAACGTCCTGAAGTGGTTCGCGCCTGAACCGATCCCCAAGTTCAAGAGGGGCAGACGGGTCCGCATTAAGGCGGTCGTGAAACGGCACGACGTCAACCCGAAGACGGGCGTGAAGGTGACGGTCCTTAAGGACGTGTGGGGCGGTGTCATCAAATGACCGCGATGACGCTCTCAGGCAGGAGTAGGTCCGCAGCCGGCCTCAAGCCGTTCTGTTCATGCTGCCCCCTCCTAAACATGAACAATCCGCGGGATCGGCGCATCCTGCGCCACGTCATCAGGCGGCGCGAGGAGCGCCAGTGGAGAAGGGAAATGCTGTAATGCTCGAATTCCGTAAGGGCCTGGGGACCGGCCTCACCGAAGTGTGGGAGGACGGCGACCAGATCGGCGTTCGCCGACAGCGGTTCAACTGGTCCATGGACGTGATGTGGACAGACACCTGCCACGCCTGCGGGTGGAGCGAAAACACGTTCTGGTCCAAGTCCGCCGAAGAGGTTCCCGACCTTCCCGACCATTGGATGAAGAAGCACGCGGGCAAGCCGGTACAGCCGTTGCTGTACCCGTATCACGGGCGGTACGCATCCCTGCCGGAAATCATGGGCGAACTGGCCGAATGCCTGAAGGGCGAAGGGTTGAATCCGACTCTTTCGAGCCAGGTTTTCGTGACTGACAAGGGTGTCGACATTAAGCCCGTGATCTACATGTTCGACGGGCGGACAGTTCTCTACTGGGACGAAGGTCACGGCGTGTTTGTCGGCACGCACGGCGGCGAGCCATTCCGGTCGCTGCCCTTTACGTCGAATCCCGCCTATATCGCCCGACAGGTAAGGATGTTTGGCCAGTAAGCAGAACGGCCCTCGTGAACGTCAGGCGTGCAATCCGCTGCGAGAGCGGACGAGGGCACGACGCGATCGACATACACGAATCGCGTTCCCCCAATGTGATCGATTGGTCACACCCCCTCGAAGGAGAACATAGTGAAGATCGAACTCAAGGTGTGCGCTATCTGCTACCTCGGTGGCGAAGGGGTGGTCACCCCTGTCCAGGACACACCGCCGCTGAACTTCTCCTACTCCTACGACGAGGAGACGGGCGAATTCAGCGTCACCTTCGCCCCTATCAAGCAGGTCGACAAGTCGCAGCTCGGCGACAGGTCGATGGCGATGTGCCAGAAGCACGGCGACAACTTCGGCGGACTGTTCGAGACGTTCCGTCAGAAGGTGGCCGCGCTGGAGCTGCTGGCCAGTAAGCAGGACGGCGACTATGTCGAGCCCGAGCAGGACGACGAGGCCGACGAGTACGACCAGGCCGACGAGGGAACCGACCCGCTGGCCGCTGTCGCCGACCTGGTGAACGAGCCCGAGCCGCAGCCGGAGCCCGAGCCGGAGCCCAAGCCGGAGCCGGTCCGCACCAACCTGCGGAAGCGGCGGAACAGGTCCTCGGAGACGACCGAGATCCGTGCGTGGGGCAAGGCGAACGGGTGGGACGTCGCCGATCGTGGCGCCCTGCCGATCGACCTGGTCGAGCGGTACAAGGCCGCCCACGACCTGTAAAGCGCACAACCACTAAGGCACCCCCCATCCGGGGGGTGCCTTTCCCCTGGTCGGGTGGGTGGGTCAGATGCCAGGGGTTCCGACTAACGAAAGGGAGATCATGAAGAAGCCGGTACCGGACGAGATCATTTATCGCGGCATCATCGGCGATGCTGTGCGCCTGATCGATCCGCACACCGAAGCGGACCCGGCCGCAGTATTCGCCTCCGGGCTCACCTACTTCAGTCAGGCTGTCGGCCCCAGGCCGTACGTGAAGCAGGGCGGTTTGAAGCATCCGTTGATCCTGTGGGCGCTCATCGTTGGCAACTCGTCTAAGGGCAAGAAGGGTGAGTCGCGCCGCAGCATTCACAGCCTGTTCAGGCAAGCCTTCGAAGAGTACTTCGAAGATGACGACAGCCCTTTCATGATGGACGGCATCCCGCAGTCGGGGGCGACGCTGGTCCGTACCCTTGCGGAACAGCAGGAGATCGCCACCGAAGAACTTTGCGTGTGGGACCGGCCTGACGGCTTCCCCGTTCTCGCTTTCGACGAGGAGTGGGCGACCGTCATGCAGGCGACGAAGAAGGACAAGCCGCTAGCGACGTACCTTCGGAAGCTGTGGGAGGGCAAGAACAAGATCTCTCACCGCATCTCGCAGAACGGCAAGACGGTAAGGGCGACCATCGACAAGCCGCACATGTGCATCCTCGGGCACATCACCCCGGAGGAGATGCGGCTCACGCTCGGACAGGCAGACATCGCCGGTGGCACGATCAACCGGTTCCTGTGCTTCGCCTCCGAGAAGTCGAAGAAGCTGCCCTTCGGCGGCGGCCTGGACGAGAAGGAACAGGCGAAGTTCGCCCTGCGGTTGCGCCGGTTCATCGAACGCGGTCAGCGCGTGGCCGCCGTCGAGATGACAGCCGAAGCAGCCAAGTACTGGGTTCAGCTGTACGACGAGCTGGACGCCATGATGGAGCAGGGCCAGGAGATGGAGAAGTGGATTGGTCGCGCCCATCCGCAGGTGCTCCGGATCGCGGGCCTGTACGCCCTGACGACGCATGAGGGCGTGGACCCGCCCAAGGTGACCGTCGACAACTTCAAGTCGGCGATGGCTCTCCTTCGCTACTCGATCGAGTCCGTGAAGTACGCCATGGGCGACATCGGCGGGAACAAGCGCGGCCAGATCGCCGCGAAGATCCTCGACCTTCTGTCGGAAGGCCCGATTAACTCCGCCGACCTGAACAAGGGTCTGGGTGGCCGCACCCCGAAGACGGTCATAAGAGCCGCCATGGTGGAGCTGCGCGGAAGGGCGTTCGTGTACAACAACCCGAAGCCGTCAGGTGGCCGCCGCGGATTCATGTACTGCCTCGCAGACGACCTGCCCGAAGGGGTTGAGGTGCTTTCGTATGACGACGTCGAAGACGAGCCGGGCGGGCCGGTGTACGAAGGGGAGGTTGTGAAGGACACGGGCCTCACGGTGAAGGTGCGCCCCTCCAGGACGAGGGAGCCCGAGCCGCCCCAGGAGCCCGCACGCGGCCCCCTCAAGGTCATCATGGGGGCAGTCGAACCCAAGCCAAAGCCCAAGCCTGACAGCCCCTTCGGGGCGCTCGACGGCCTGATCTAGAGGGGGAACCGAATGACGGGCTACAAGGTGAAGCGACCCGCGCTCATCAACGCGGGGGACGTGATCGAGATCGGCCAGGCGGGAGATGATCCGATCCTGGCGACTGTCGAGTCGGCATGGATTCGGCACCGAAAGGTGAACCCTCGCACACTCAAGCATCAGATCGTTGAAATCGCGCTGAAGCTGAAGGATCACCACTGGAAGTTGCAGCTAAGCAACACGAACGATTGGGTGAGGGTCTACAAGGAAGTGGACCCGTTCGCGGGAGCGGATCGAGACGGCGTCGTCCGCTACGCCACCCAGCTCGGGTTGAGCCTCAAGCCGGAAGACATCACGGAGGACGGCGACAGCTTCACGATCGACGGCATGCCAGCCGTCGAGTGGATCGAAGCCATGACGATGGACTGACCTACCCTGTAACGCAAAAAAGCCCCCAGGCGATCGCCTGGGGGCTTTTTTGTTTCCCATCCCAAGGAAACTTGATTCATCCTTCGCAGGCGTCGCCTACAGGGCCGGACGCACCTTGTTGTGGGCGTACGTCACGACAGCGGTAAGAACCGCCTGGCCGCACGACACCAGCACACCCTTCCAATCGGGTTCAGACCCGAGCGTGGTCAGCACAGTGCCGACAGACACCAGAGCGGCCACAGCCGCACCCTGACCAAACGTCCGCCAGGCGCGCACCAGAGCGTCAGACGCCATGCCGGAATCAGCGTTGTGAACCATCAATCCTTCTCCTTCAGTTCGGACAGCACCTCATTGGCCTTCGCCCGCGTGGCGGGGCCGACAATGCCGTCATCCTTCAAACCGTGCTTGCGCTGGAACGCCCGCGTCTTCGTGTGCGTCACCGAGTCGAACTCGCCATCAACCGGGAGCCGGAACCCGGCCTCGTTGAGGACGGTCTGCCAAGCCTTCACCGCGGCGCCCTTGTTGCCCTTCTTGAGCAGGGGAGAGGCGCGGCCGGCCGAACCCTTCTGGTCGTACTTCGGGTAGCCGAAACCGTGGATGCGCGGGGAGTCCTCGTCGACCCACTTGACCGCTACGGCGTCGCCTTCGGCATACTTGCCGTCCATGTAGCCGGACGTGTTCCCGCCGACCGTCTTGAAGCGGCCCTTCTCGACCGCGACCACCAGCTCGACGTGAGTGCCGCCAGACGGGCCGTAGTAGACGACCGCGCCCACGCGAGGAGTCGACCCCCACTGCTTGCGTGCCTTGAACCAGTTCGCGCCACGCACGCACGACGCCGTCAGCGGCACCAGGTCGCGGGCGTCAGCCTTCATGAACACCCACGAAATGAACGTGCTGCACCATGGGTCGTCTTGCGCCCACGCCAGGCCGGGCACCTGCGGCGCGTACTTCTGATGGTTGTTGCCAGTCTCCTTGTATCCCTCCTCCCGGAGGGCCACGTTGATCACGTCTTGTTCAGTAGCCATTACGGTCCCTTCGTCGAGAAGAATACGGAAACGACAGAAATGATTGCGGTTACGGGGATCGCGTACATCCACCGTTCGAGAATGCGTAGCCGCCGCTCATGGTCTTCGTCCTTCTTTTGGGTTTCCAGCACCCTGATGCGCTCCTCGTGGTCCTTGTCGGTGTCGCGAGACTCCTTCAACTCCTGAGTGAGCTTCCGCACCTCCGAAACGAGCGCCTTCAACTCGTCGTATACCTCCTTGAAGGTAATTACGACGCCGTTGTGTTGTTCGTCAGCCACGGGCCGCTCCTACCATGGCGAAATGCCGTTACAAATGTATGTGACGTGAAGATGCAGATAGTGGTACGCCTTCCAGTCGTACGTTGCACCCTCGAAAAGAATGAGGCCGTCCGGCCGGATGGCGATGCGGGATACGGCGTTAGGCTCGGACGAATTGTTGCTCTGAATCCAAGCGGTCGCTTGCACGCTGAGGCTGACCGGACGATAGGCATTGTTGTCGATGAGCGCGATTTGCTGCCCACTGGCAACGCCCCAGGTTTGCGACGTGGGAGGGCCGATGATGAGACTCAATTGCGCGACCCTGCCCCAGCAGATGAGCGACTGCAACAGGACATGCCAATTGATGCCCGTGTTCTCCGTGCGGATGGACGCGTTAGCTGAGTGGTACGTCATGCTGTGGGCGTGGCTCTTAGCCGCCCAACGGGCGTCGCCTCGACTCGCGGTGTAATACATGCTGTGAGGGTCGGCCCCGCCCACGTGGCCATTCAGAGACGTCTTGACGCTGGCGAGTTCCGCACCGGAGGCGATGTAGTCCACGCTGGAGCCCTTAACCAGGTTCCAGCGGTCAAGGGACGGCTGATAGGCGATCGTGCCCGCAGGGTGTCCGCTGGTGCCCTCGTCGACCCGCATACGCCTGCCCACGTACTCGCGATTGTCGGTCACGTCGACCGGGGCGACAGCGTTCGAGTTGCCTCGCACAATGAAGGTGGCGAGCGGAACCTCTGGCGTCTCCCACGAACGGTCAACCGGTGGCGGCGTAGGGCTGGAACTGGGAATGCCCTGCTTGATTTCGATCGTGACCTTGTTCAGTTCCCGATTCAGGCGAAGAACGACACGGTCAGCCCGCGGATTCGACGACGCATTGTCGGCGAAGAAGATGCTCTTGAGCGCTGTTAGATGGAAATGGAAGCCGCTTAGGAAGGCGTGACCGGGCTGCACTAGCAGCGTGAGCGGATCAGTCTGCGACGACACCTTCAGGGCCGTATCGGATGGTCCGGAAGCTTCGACGCCGTTGTCTTGCCAACTGCGCGTCATGAACGACCATTGGTCCTCGTTGATGGCCGAACCGTCGCCACTATCAAACGGGTAGCTGAATTCAGCCATGCTGTGACTCCTAGATGCGTTCGAGCTTCATGTGTGATCCCGCCATGATGTTCGCTGGCGTAGCCGACCCGAAGTAGGTGGCAGTGACCTTTCCAGCGGTTCCCGTCAGGTTGGTGATTGCTCCCCAGAAGGTCGCGAAGTGGCGTACGGAAGCCACAGGGCAGCCGAAACCGCCGAGAGCTGTACCGCTACCGCCTGTGCTGCGAAGCAGGGTCGCGTTAGAACCTGTGTGGTATTCCATACCCCACACAGTCAATCCGGGGGCAGAAATGGCCAGCGTGGAGCTGGCGCCCACAGCGCCGTTGTAGAAGACAACGCCCGAAAAGACGTAGTTGGCTACACCCACGGGGAAATCCCAGAAGGTCTCTACGACACTGTTCGAGACGGGCACGGAGAGGGACGTGTTCCGCGTGGCGATGTGCTGGTTTTGGCGGGTGACGCTCACCCACGCCGCGTCGGCGTAGACCAGCGTGCGGTTGGTGTCCGTCTCGTAAATGTGCCGCCCCTCCACAGGGGCCGGCCTCGTGGTCGAGGTGCAATGAGTGATCACCTGCTCGACAGGAACCTCACCACCACCGCCGCCACTGCCGAACGCCACAGGGCCGTTAGCAACGTCAACGCTGTAGAACGTGTCATCGGCCGGGTTGTAGGCGATCGTGCCCGCAGGCACCGACGCGAGCGAGCTGGTGACGCGCGTGCGCCGCCCGATGAACTCGCGGACGTCGACCACGTTGGGGGAGCCTGGCGGGATCGTGCCCGAGGTGGGGCCGACAAGGATGGTCGCTAGAGCAACCTCATAGATGGGGGCCGTCCTGTTGAGGGCGGGCGCGGCCGGTGTCGGCGCGGGCGTGCCCTCCGTGATGAACGCCTCGATCCGGTTGTTCGTCCGATCCAGCCGAAGGCCGATCAGGTCGATCCGGGCGTCCGTGGTGTGAGCGTTGGAGGTGAACGGGATCACCAAAGGTTCGCTGTTGTGGTACGCGAACCCTTGAATGAACGCCCTGCCGGAGGCGACAACAATCTTGTTCGCTTCGCCCGTGCTGGTGACCTTCAGGTCAGGGCTGGAAAGGCCGGACGCTATGACTCCGTCGTCCTGCCAAATGCCTGCCAGGTTCGACCAATCATCTTCGGTAATGGCTGCGCCTTGGCCTCCATCGAAAGGGTAAGAACGTTCAGTCATCACGCCACCTTGAAAATCGAAAGGCTGGAACCGGCGTTGATTGTGACGCTCACCGACCCGGCACCATGCCAATACAAGACAGGTTCTAGTTCCTGCCCCGCCACGAGTTCAGTTAGCCCGCTCGTTGTGAGTCCGAATGTGCTGGCGCTAGAACTGGCCGTCGCTACGGCGATGATGGTCGGGTTTCCGCCCCAAACGAATCGAAGCGAGCCGGTGTTAGAGCAGACTCCCCACATGTTGACGGCACAAAAGTACGTGCCCGAAGTGTCGATCTTGATTTCTTTGGAGCCGCCGAAGGCGTCAACGGTACTGATGCCGACAGCCGCGTGAACCCGTTCCGTCTTTATCGTGGTGAGCGACTGCGTAACGTTGTAACTGTTGCTGGCAGTGGTGGAAAGAAGCGCGTACGGCATGGTTGTTGGCTGCGGCGTTGAGCCGCCCGAGCCGAGTTCCTTAACGTCCGTCGCGTTCTTCCCGTAAAACTTGCCGTCCAAAGGGTTATAGAAGATCGACCCGACAGGAAGTTCGACACCAGACCCGGAAACCCTGATCCGCTTACCGATGTACTCGCGGGAATCCACCAGTTGAGGGGCATTGTTGGGGACGCTCGTAGCGCTGGGAGCCATCGTGATCGTGGCTAGCAGAACCTCGTATGACGTCGGCGTACGATCCACCGATGGAGGTACCGGAGTAGCGGCCGGCGTGCCCGTCTTGTAAACGGCCAGAATCTCATTCGTCGCCAGATTCAGCCGAAGAACAACAATGTCCTTCCGCGACTGGGACACGTTGTCGTTTGGAGGAACCGACACGGGTAGCTTCGCGTCATTCACGTAATGGAATCCGCGAATCTTCGCCTGACCCGGTTCGACGTACACCTTTCCGGCCTCGTTCAGGCTTGTCACCTTGAGAGCCATCGAAGGCGGACCATCGGCGACCACGCCGCTATCCTGCCAAGCCTCCGCGAGGTAAGACCAATCGGCTTCCGTAATGACTGCACCCGATCCGCCATCAAAAGGAAAGCTTCGCTGAACCATGTGGGAGCCCTCCTTAGGCGAGAGTGGGCCACGTGCCCATAAGGTGAATGACACCAGTCGAAATCGATGTCGAACTGGAGTAGCCGTCAAGGTTGATACGGCCATCGGTGTACAGCCATGCCCGAATAACCACTTCGGGAGCTGTGTTAATCATGAAAGACAGCGGGACCTGATACGGCGGGCGGACGCTGGCCGGGATAACCGACATGTTCTTGCCGTTCGTCAGAGTGGCCGTCACGTTCATCATTCCCGTGAGTGTGCACATCCCCATGTTCGTCTTAATGACGTACGCGCCATTGGCAGTGAATCCCGTAGAGGCCGTCAGTTGCGCGTACGAGACTTGTGCGGGATGCGTGTGCGAGACGGGCGCGTACCGGTTGTTGCCTCGCGCCTCGGTGAGGTACTGCGTGTGCGGGTCGGTGGCGCTCGTGTGGGCGCTCACCGCCGACGCGATCAGCGCCGTGTCGGCGAGCTGCTTCGTGGAGCTGGCCGCCGTGCCGTGCCACGTCTGATCGCTAGGCCGGTACGTGATGTCGCCCTGGACGGCTGATAGGGCCTCAGAGACGAGGAGTCGACGACCGATGAACGATCTACCGTCGAACAGGTCGCCTGTCTCTACGCGCGATGTGGAGCCGCGTACGCGCCACGTGGCCAGGAGCAGTTCCGTGGAGGAGTCGACCGCAGGAGGGACAGGCGAAGACGCGGGCTGGCCCGTGCGTACGACCGGCTGTATCTCGTTGGCCGACAGGTCGAGCCGGAGCACCAGGGCGTCAATGCGGTCCTGGAGGGCCGTGTTGCCCTCAACGAAGATCGACGACTGTGCGCCTAGGTTGTAGTGGAAGCCGTTCAGGGTTGCCCTGCCGGGCGACAGCCACACCGTGTTGTTCTCGACAAGGGTCGAGACTCGAAGGTCCGAAGTCCACGGGCCTGCGGCGTGAACGCCGTTACCGGTGGAGTCTCTGACGAGCTGCGACCACTGCGTTTCAGTGATCGCAGAGCCGGGGCCGCCGTCGAACGGGAAAGACTCTCCAGCCATCAGGAACGCGCCTCCAGCTTCTTGATCGAATCCCAGATACGGCGAACCTGCCGATACAAGGTGGGGGTTTCAGTGGCTCCAGACGAGCCGAGTAGCGGCGCAACCCTCGGACCCTCAGAGGAGCTGTCCGACAGACGTACCTCTCGGAGAATGTCCGAGATCGGATTGCCGTCGATGTCGACGGTGACGCGGTCGCCGAGCCCGTAGTCGCGTCCGAACTGGAGCTGATCGGAGTCGATCGGGGACATGGACAGGGCACCCTTCGGGGCCAGGTCTTCCCACGCCTCGCGTTCGGCCTGGTCGAGCTGAAGCATGTACTCGCCCGGCACGGCCGGGGCGCTGGTGTCGGGGTTGATCGGCTCGCGGTTGAGGTTGTACGCGACCGGGATGTCACGACGGTCAATGAACCGTTCGCCGTTCATCCGCCAATTCGTGTTCGAGAGTCGCTGATCCAAGATCTCGAAGTAGTCGACTGCGCTGGTGCCCGACTGGTGAACGAGAGTGATCGTGTGCTGCCCGTACGGCAGGTTGCCGCGCTCGTACCCGAGATAGCGGGGAACCACGGTGGAGTCGCCACGCGTGGGGGAGACCGTCCCCTGAGACTGCCCGTCGATGAGCACCTGGACGGTACCGCCGCCCTGCGCGCTCGACGCTTGCGCCTGACGTGTGAACCAGCGAACGCCCGTGCCGGTGAAGTTGAGTGTGGCCGTAGAACCAGCTACGACAGTCCGCTGATACTCGTTGCCGTAGTCGCCGATCGTGGATACCTGATTGGTCCACGTACCCGCGTACACGATTCGGCCGGCGTCTGAGTTGAGGAGTTCAACGACATCCGCCTTGTAGTCGCGTTGAACGACATACCGGTACTTGCCTTCGCCCTGACACGCCATGATGATCGTGTCCGCCTGCGGCGCGGTCAGCTTCCACTCATAGCTGTTGATGTTGCTGTACTGCTGGCCGAACACGGCCTCAACAGACCGGTCCTGAGGGACGAACACCTCGAACCGCAGGCGGTCATTGATGCCCTGACGGACCCTGAACCCGAGCCCGGAAGCTAGGGCGATCTCCTGGCACTTCTGGCCCAAAACGTCGAAACGTGTGTTGGTCGATATGGTGCTTCCACTCGCTGAGGCAAGCGTGTCGAGAGCGTCATACCGGCGTTCAGGGCGGGCGCCCGCGGCTGCGTTCTTTGCGACCAGGTCCACCAGGACGGAGCCCGCGATGCCGGTAGCGACGTAGCGGTCAGCGGTCTGGTTGAGGACATCGTTCGCCGGTACCGGGTACGTGATGCGCTGCCACAGCAGCCACTCGTCCGTGACACCCGAATAGGTGATGGAGCCGGGGCCTGGATCGTCGGCAGACCACTTGCGCGTCTGGCTGGTGATCGGGCCAGAGAACAGCGGCTCGGTTTGCCCGTTCAGCCGGACGATGATGCCGTGACCCGGCTGAAGTAGAGCGGCCTCCTTCGCGTTCGCTGGCACTTCCAGCGTCCACGTGCCGACATCGCAATACCGGATGATCGCGGTGAAGTCGGTGTACTGCTCGACCAGGCCAATGCGCTGATAGGCGGGCCCACGGGCCTCGATGATGAACTTAGGCACTGTAGAACCTCGGTCGGTACTTGAGGTTCACAGACGACGTGGAACCTGATTCGTTCATGGAGATGGTGACGAGGTTTTGGGTACCGGCGACGACAGCCCAGAAGGCGTCGCCGACGTCGAGAGACTCCCAAATGTTGTCGCCCTGGGTCGGGCCGCCGCCGTCCGGGTCGACGAGCGTGATCCGCCTGCGGCCTGGCCGCGTGTCGATGAACACCTGTTGTCCAGCGTTCAGCTGTAGATCAGACAGGCCGAACTTGCGGATCGTGGCTCCGGCCTGCACCTCGAACGTGATGCCGTTGCACGGGCCGGTGATCAGCCACGTGGGCCACGTGTCGACGTCGCCGGTGATCTCCAGGGTTACGCCCTGGTTGATCGAGTGCGTCCGGTTGATCGCCAGTCCGAAGAACGGCGTGCCGAAGAACGGCTTCATCTGCTCGGACGCCGAAGAGAAGTTGTATTCGACGACGGACCCGGCATACCAGTACGGGTCAATGGCCCTGAAGGTCAGCCCGTACTTCTGCCACAGAAACCCAGAGTCCTCTTTCCCGTAGGAGCCTTCGGCCCCGCCCGAGTAGATGCAATCCAGGTAGCGGGCCGACGAGTCGCCTTCCGTCACAGTGAGACGGCCTAGGCCACGCGCCGGATTCAGCATCCGTAGAAGGTTCCGCTTGTTCGTCAGGAACGCGTTCCTGTCCTCGCCGAAGATCTGGACAGGGATGAACACTTCGCGCGTCATGTTGCGCGCTTCGCGGAAGTATCCGCCGTCCGTGTTCGATAGTTCGTCGTAATAGATTTGAGCGGGTGGAGCGTCAAACCCTTGAATGCCCTTCAAGGTGACAACGTCCGGGCCGCCGGTCAGCATCACTGACGCTTCTGGGATGGGCTCGGGGTTGCCTGCGACGGTAGTCAGGTTTGCCCACTCAATACGAGTGGAGGGCCAACCGTACGGCATGGGCAAACCTCCTTATTCGTCGGGGTACAAAGCGTCGGCGTACTTCAGTACGTTCGTGATCTGACGCTCTGTGGGGATAGTTGGGGCCGCGTTAAGGGTGATGTTGTAGTTCTTGTCACCGCGACCATTCGGGGCCGCTAGCGGCCGATACACGCGCTGTCCCGCGTAGGTGCCGCCCTGCGGCATGTCCAAATTCGGAAGCTTGGATTCGATCGGAAGAACCACCTTCCCCCACGAACCAGTAACCGAATCCGCCATGGACTTCGTCGCCGAAGCGACCATCCCTTCGGTGGATTGGAGGCCAAGCACAAGGCCCTCACCAACACCGCGACCGATCGCGGCCATCACCCTTGAGGGCGAGTTGATCCCAAGAACGCGGCGGGCGATCTCAGAAATGTTGTTGATGTTGGCGTTCCACCAGTTGATGAATTCGTTCCACTTGGCGGCTACGCCGTTCCACAGCCCTTGAATGATGTCGAAACCGGCACGCCACAGCCCTGGACCGATTCCAGTGATCGCGGCCAAAATCCACGGACCCCACTGGTACACCCAATTGAGGGCATCTTGCAGGGTGCGGGCAATGTCGTCCTTCATGCGCGTGAAGTTGCTGACCGCGTTACTCCAGACGCGCGAAGCGTAGTCGGAGATGGTGCGAGAAATTCCATCCCAAGTCCGGCTAGCGGACGACGAAATGTCATTCCAGGTACGGGATGCGCCGCTCTCCAAATCCCGCCAACGGTCATTCACCCACCGAGTGATGTCACTGGACTCACCGCGGAGTGTCCTAACGATTTCGCCGAACGCGTGAACAACGTTCTCACTCAGAATGTCGAACGCCCTAGAACCGGTGTTCTTGATCTCCTCGAATTCCTTCTCAGAGATGCCAAGCGCCTCAGGGAGCGTCTTACCGAAAACGTCCTTACCGATCCGCGAAATCTTGTCGGTGACAGTGCCGAACGTTTCGCCGAGAGCCTTCGTGTCGCCGGTGAAGAACCGCAGGCTTCCGCCCACGATGTCCACCAGGACGCCAAGATGCTCCAGCGGGCTGGCAGCACCATCAGCCTTCAAGCCGAGCAGCCCGAGGACGCTGCCGAAGGCTTCGACGAGAACCGCCGTAGCTTCGATGACGTCGGCGAACGCCCGAATAGTGATGATCAGGCCATCGCCGTTGTCGCCCGAGAACGCCTTAGCGAGCTTCACCACCGCAGGTAGGAAGTCCTCGCGCAGGGCCTTCAGGATCTTCGAAAAGTCGACATCGTTACCGAGGTCGAAGAACGCCTTAGCGATGTCCTTCACGAGCGCGAGGAGTTCGCGCATGACGTCTTCGCCCTTTTTGAACCACTCTTTGAGAGTCTGCTTTCCCTCAACAGAGTTCACCCAGTCGGCGAACTCCTTAGCGGTATCGCCGATAAGGTCGAGCAGTCTCTTCCCTGACGGGTACGCGGTATCGAAAATGCCGTACAGGGCGCGCCCGAGATCCCACGCGATTTCCGCAGCCTTATCGATGGTGTCGCCGACGCGGTTAAAGAACTTCTCCAGCTCCCCGTTACGGGCAGCTTCGTTGATCAGATCCTTAACCCTGCCGACAAGCCGGCCGATGAGGTCGCCCATCCTTTCCAGGAAAGGCGAAGAACCGTCAACGAGCGTGAGTGTGGCATCAGCCGCATCAAGAGCAGCGTCACTCAACCGGGCAAACAGTCGATTGTTGGAATCGAGAATCCGGCCGATCTTGTTCTTAGACTCGTCGGTGTTCAACCAGTCGGAGAACCGCAGAGCGAAACCACCGAAGATCGTGGCCGTGTCGGTCAGCTTCACCTTGAACAGGTCGAGCAGGCCATCAGATTGGGCTAGCGCCTGTTGCAGCGGCGGAAAGAACGCTTCCTGAATCGACCACTGGATCTCCCGGAGCTTCGGAAGAAACTCGCGGTCCAGGAACAGAACGAACTCTCGCGCTGCCGGAGACAGCTTCTTCAAAGCCGCTTCGGCGTTGCTCGCCTGCACGCTCTGCTTCTCGCTGGCCTGCGCAACCGCTTCCATCGCCTCGCGAAGGCTGCGCTGCGCATCCTCGACCTGACGTGCCCCGTTGACGCGGGCATCGGCTAGGGCACGCTCGGCGTCCGCTACATCGCGGGTGCCGGACTTGCGGGCGTCGGTGAGCGCCTTCTCGGCGGCCTCAACCTGCCGGACGGCGTCCTGGCGGGCGCGCACGGCGGCCAGCTCGGCGTCCGCGATCTGCTTTGCGCCGTCCTCGCGAGTCCTGTTGAGGGACCGCTCGGCCTCGGTGACGCTGCGGGCCGCGTCCTCGCGGGCATCCCGAAGGGACTTCTCCGCGTCGAGGATCGCCTTAGCGCCGTCCTGACGGGCACGGGCCAGGTCGCGTTCCGCGTCGAGGATGCCGCGAGCCGAATCGTCTCGGGCGTCCTTCAGATCGCGTTCAGCGTCGATGATGCCTTCGCTCGCCTCGCGGCGGGCGTCGACTAGAGCCTTCTCAGCGTCGATCTGGCGTTGAATGGCCCTCTGGAGGGCGTCCTTCGCGGACGTCACCTCTCGTGACCCTTCGACGCCTTCTTTAGACGCCTTCTCCTGCTCCTCGCGAAGGTCGCCGTTCCGCTCCTGAACCTCCCGAAGCCTTTGAACGGCCTGACGGTAAGCGAAATCGGCTTCCGCCTTTTCCTTGTCCGTCGCCTCAGGATTCAGGTTGAGATTCCGAAGGTGTTCCGCGGCTTCGTTCACCGCATTTCGTGCGCTCTCCTCATCGAGGGCACCACCAGAAACCGCAAGCGCCAAATCCTCAAGTCGTTCCCGCGCTTCCGCGCGAGCCTCGTTAAGGGCGTCCTGGGCTTCCTTGACGTCCTCGATGGAGCGCTTGTAGTTGCCTTCGGCGGATACGACGCGACGGGCTCCGTCTTCGTGCGCCTTCGCTAGACGACGCTGCGCGTCCTCGATACGGCGGGTCGAATCTTCCTTAGCCTGCGCAAGCCTTTCCTCCGCAGACTGAATGCGCTCGTTGGTCTGCTCGATCGCCTCGGAAAGACGCTCTTGGGCGGCTCGGATTCGCTCGCTGCCGTCTTCCTGGACTCGCGCTAGTCGTTCGGTCGCATCCGCGATGCGGTCGCCTACAGACTCGCGTACATCGGCAAGACGAGCGTCAGCTTCGATAATCCGCTCATTCGTGGAGCGGACAACTTCGGCTACACGCTCTTGCGCCCCCGAAATGCGCTCTGAGACGGTTTCAGCGATGCGCTGTAGATTCTCTCGGGCGTCCGCTATACGGCGGGCAGAATCGCTCTGAGCGTCCGCTAGGGCTCTCTGCGCTTGCTCCGCACGGCGTGACGCCGCCTCGATCGCGGCTGCCATCGTCGCGGCGGCCTGGCCGCTCTTGTCCTGCTCGGCCTGGAGGGCGCCAAGCGCCTCCTGCACACCGAAGAACGCGAACCCCATGACAGAGGTCGCCTGGACGATCAGGCCCATGACGGCCGGTAGCGCTGCCAGCGCACCGAACGCGTACACGGCCTGAGAGCCGAGAGCGGTAAAGCCTGCGGCCAGCGAGCTGACGGCCGACGCCAGGGGAGCCATGGCGTAGCCGAGACCCGCCAAGGCCAGAGGAAGACCGACGACGAGACGGGCCAGGCCGAAGCGGACCGTCGTGTCTACCGCGTCCGCGAGAGCGCCACCGAACGAGCGACCGGCCTTCTGGCCCATGCCTGGAAGGTCGATGCCGTTGCCGTCAGCGAAGCTCTTGAACGCCTGAGCGACGTCCGTCAGGCCCTTCGCGCTCGCTTCCTTGAAGCCGAGCTTGACGGTCTTCTCAACCGACAGGATGCCGCGCTCAAACTTCGAAAGAGACTGGATCGAGTCGTTCGACATGGTGCGGATCGCTGGCGCGATCTTCGCGAACTCGGTCCGAATCGACTCTGTTTGGGTCTTGGTGTTGCTGGCAACCAGCCGGTTCAGGGCCGACATCTCGTTGACGCCGGAACGGATGATCGAAACCTGCGAATCGGTGTATTGGCCGATGTCGTCGGCGAGGTCCTTGTACGCCGAACTGACAGTGTTGAGACGAGCGCGAACGCTGTCGTCACCAGCGGGCAGAACACCCGCCTTGATGGCGACTTCCGTCTCGCGCATCATCCGCTTGATGTCGTTCGTGGCCTGCTTGAACCCGTCCGCCAGGCCGTCGCCGGCCTCGGTACCGGCCTGCGTCGCCGACACGGTTACGTCGCCGAATGTGGCCGTCAGATTGGTCTTGTCGAGGCGGACACGAACGGCAACAGTCAGACCATCAATGACAGTGTTGAGATCCTTCTGAATCTCCGACTGCCAGCGCTTCGTGATGCCGGAAACCTTCGGCGCGACCTGAAACTTGGCCTTGTCCAGCCCGTTAAGCCTGGATTGAATCTCGCGAACTAGATCCCGGTTGACGCCGGTAACCTTCGGCGTGATCTCGATATAGCCTTCGCCGACCTTGATACCGGCCATTGCACCCCCTTAAAGCATTTGGCCCGGAACGAGCGAGGAGAGAACCCCGTGAATTTCCACTGCCGTCGCGAACTGCTCGGGGGGCGGGGGATCGTAAGTTGATTCATCATTCGCCGGTTCGGCGGAATGGCCTGGACGCCTGTACGGCGGCGGTGTAGGAATCGACGCCTGATCGTCAGTGCGATGCGCTGTAACGAACATCCAGTTGCCTACGGCGATTTCGTCGTACAAGTCGGCGAGAATGTATTCTTCGTTGCTCCACGACGCGGCCTCGCCCAACAGGGCGACAGCAAGAGCTGACTTTCCGAGCATGCCGAGTAGCCGGTTAACCAGAACGAGGATGCGACGGAGCGTCAAAGTGCCGTCGAACAGTCCCTCGATGCGGATACCGGGGAAGTGCATGAGTAGGTCGGATTCAAGCTCATCCGAGTGCCGCGAAAGGACGCGGGCAACGAGAATTAGTTTCCCGCGTCGCCAGCCCCAACGTTGGAGCTAATCGCCTCCAGAAGGGCCAGGGCTTCCTTCATGGACGGGTTCATCGACTTGAACCGGGAGTACTGAACCGGGCCAAGCATGCCCGCAAGACCAGACGCATACTTGTTGTCGCCCAGGTTCTCCATAGTGTCGAAAGCCCATTCCATCGGGTCGGTCTTCACAACGAACTCAATGTCGCGGAAAGGCACCTTCACCGAATCGGGGCGTTCAACGTCGGCCTTCACTGCATTAACGTCAGACATGGGTTTCTCCTTGGGATGGGGGAGAGGTCAATTAGGGGGTTGGGGGAGTAGGAAGCTCGATAGTCGCGTTCGTCAGGATGTAGCCGAGACGACCACCCGAGTCGAGCGCGTTCAGAGTGACACCAAGCTTGTTGTTGTCATTGCGGACCAGCTTGAGGCCGTCACGCGCGGAAACAGACGCCCGCGGAACAATCAGCCGGTTAGTGACAGTGGCGTCCTTCCATTCAACGATCATCGCCGTTTCGGCCAGAGCCGGAGTCGACGAAAGGTCAAGCTGGAAAACGCCAGTAACCGGGGTGCCGCCCGCGCCAGTGGCCTGCCGGAAAGACGAGCCGAAATACAGTTCGACGGATTCCTTGTCAAACTGGTGAAGCGTGAACTTCAGTTGGAAAGCCGCCGAAGTAACCAGGTACTTGATGGGCACACCCGACTGCCACGCCTCTACAGGCTGTGTCTCGATGGATGGTGTTAGCTCGACGCCGTTTGTGTCGACGTAACCAAGGGCCTTCCACGTGTCCGAAGGAGCGGTAGCAACGTCAGTTGGGGCAGCAGTATCAACAGGGGCAACCCAAATGGTGCCGTTGGACGCGAAGCGAATCGCCCCCGAGTTGTTAGCGGACAAAAGTCCTCCTACACTTCGTAGAGATAGATGGTGATGCGGTGGATAAACCGCTGCTCCCTGGACTCCATATCGCTGTCGTCTCTAGGGGCCGAGTCCTCTTCCACGTCGCTTACGGCAATGCCGTTGTGGACGGTGTTGCGAAGCTTTTCGAGGACGAATTCGCGTATGAGAAACGCGAGGTCCGACGCGTCTGCCTTAGAAGAGGCATACGAGTTGATGGAGAACCGGAACGCGTCTAGACGGTCCTCGACCTTCCTAAAGCCGCCCTCCAGGGCGACCACGACAGCGCGCTGACCGACCGTGTGAGCTGTCATGTCTGCGGAAACACGAACGCCCCCAGGCAAGCCGGGGGCGTTTCTGATTCGGGCAACCATGTATGGGATCGGATTTATACGCAAGGCATCACCCGATCCTGTGTTTGAGAAGTGCGTTCGTCATGATGTACAAGCCTTGGTGGGGCTTTTCGTCGCGCCATTCGCGCCAACCGAATTCGATGAACCGCCACTGGAAGCGCTCGGCGATCAGGTACACGCGATAGCCGTCCTGGACGCTGTTGCGGGTAGTCCAGATGCGGAAGTGGTCGCGGTAGCTGTAGGCGTGCTTGTACGTCCTGGGGGCCGTCTCGTAGATCTCGCGATAGATCGAGTGAGCGGCGGAAACCATCTCGTCGCGTACGGCTGGACTGTTCACGGCGATGGCGTGGATCTGGTCCAGGTCGAGACTCGTCAGGGCGCCCATTACGAATGCCTGCGGGCGCGTACCCGCATGTAGCTCGCCGTGCGTCCCTTCCACGTGATCGGCTCGCCCACCACCTCGAACCACCGGCCCTCGTACGTGAGGCGGTCGGTGGCCTGGACGTCCGTAGGACGTAGGTAGACCGACACTGTGAGCGTCGTTGTCTCCCTGTCCGGGTCGTCGGCCTCCGTCGACGTGGCGGGGAGGACGATGGCGGGGAACGTCCCCAGCTCGCTGGCGTGCTCCCAGTCGCGGGAGCTGCCGTATGCGTCGTCGACTACGGGAGCCCGGTAGACGGTGACCGTGTCGCTAAAGACCAACCGGCACCCCCTTGGCCGGCACCGACGCGATACGCCTGCGATACGGCCTCAGGACTGCTCTCGCATCAGACGAGAGCCCGAACCTGAACGCCGAATACCGGGTCGAGATCTCGCCGATCTCCTCGGCGATGATCCCCGGATTCGAGTTGAGAAGCCGGATCACCTCAGAGCACGTCGTCGCCTTCACGTCCGCTGGTACTGCCGGGGTGAAGTCCTTCCGGCAGTACGTGATCACGAGAGCCGACACGTCCTCGATGAGGGCCTGGACGCGGGACGCTTCATCGACCGTCAGGGGGCGGCCTAGCCGTACCTGGACGTCACTTACTTGGGCCAGCATTAAGCCACCCCCTTTCGATACGAGGGCGACTTACGGGATGATCTTGCCGACAACAAGGTGTTCAGGTCGCATGACCTTCGCGCCATAAACGTGGAGACCACGCACCGCGTCGGCGAAGAACTTCTCTGGCCGGTAGTACTCGATTTCAGTGATCTGATCCGCGTACGTGGTCGCGATCTGGTGGCCACCAATCATGTGAACCGTTGCAGGCATCACGTTGCAGGTAGCGACGGTGAAACCGAGAATGCGACCGATGACACCGTTCTTGATCGGCGCGTCCGAGTCGAACCGGGAAGCGTCAATGAACCGGTTGTCGTTCAGCAGGATGCCGTACAGGTCGGGGGAGACAACCATGAACCGGCCCGACTGCGGCGTGTTCGTCTTGTCGAGTTCAACCTTGGCCTGAATAAGCTGCTTGTAGACAGCGTCATTCGTCGCGGCAAGGTCGATGTCGATCAGACGGTTACCGGCACCGGAAGCAAGGGCGGTGACAATCTTGTCGGCGACGTACCTGTCGGCGTCCTCCGCGAGCTTGCGGCCCGCCCGCGTGGTGCCGTGATCCATGAACTGACCACCGATTTGCGACTGCACGCGGGTGATGTCTTCAACCCTGAATCGGAAGCTGTTCGCCTTCTCAATCTCAAAGGTGAGCGAGTTGGAAATCGGCTCGGCCGGGTCACCAGCGAAACCCACCAGCGGGTCATACGGCGCGGTCGCAGGGTCCACAACGGTCGGGATACGAACGGTGTCGCCAGCACGCTGGATCTCACCTTCGTAATCTCGGTTCACAACAAGACTGGAACCAATAACAAGGTTTGCGTCAATAGCTTCGAAGATCTGGGAGATCCAGATCTCGGGGATAAACCGGGCCTGCCTTGCGGCGGCGTTAAAAATCGTAGGCAAGACTAACTCTCCAAAGTTACTCAATGCCTAGAAGGTTGTTCAGACGGCCGTCACGCTTGGCCTGAGCAATGTCCTTCCAGTGCATGCTTTGAAGGTCCTTCTGCGAAAGCTGTCCACCCTTGCCGTGCTGCGGCCCAATGCCGCCAACAGGAGGGAAACCGCCGTCGTCGGCGGGAGCAAAAGAACCAATGACCTTGGCAATCGCGGTCGCATTCGGGTGCCCGTTCTCGTCGACGAGCTTCGAGAGGTTCAGAACCTCCGCAATGTCGTCAGGGAGCGAGACGCCAGCCTTTGCGGCCTGCACCTTCAGTTCGGCCTCAACCAGGCGCGAACCAACCTCAGAAAGGGTTTGTGTACGCGCTTCGGCCTTCGCCTTCTCGATTGCCTTTTCGGACTCCGACATGGCAGCCTGCTCAAACTCGGAGAGCTTCTTAGAGGCTGTTTCGTAGTCCTTCTCGTGCTTCTTCGACATCGCCTTCCACTTGTCCCGTTCGGCAAGGAGGGCGGCGACGTCAACCGTGTCGGTCGACTTCTGCGGATCAGGTCCGGTGTTGCCTTCGCCAGTCGGGGGAATGGTCGGGTTCTTGTCGTCACTCATGAATTGATCACCGTGTCCATGTCGGAGCCGTTAGCCCTGTCGGCTATTGGCAGTGGTGTCTTTCGTGTTCTTCATCTGCGCCGGATTAGTGCCCCCGGCAGGGCCTTGAGACGGAAGCGCCTTGAGCGCCATAGCCGCCTTCTTTTCGGCAAGCTCGTCATCGATCTTGCGAAGTTCAGGGAACCGTTCAATCTGCTGGGGCGAATAGCCAACGTCCTGCCAAAGCTGTGGGCGAGGCACGTCGAGGCCAGCCGCGAGCTTCACCGCGGAGTCGATGAGCGCAGACTGCGAACGGTATTGAGGGTCGGCCCACATCGTTTCGGCGTTGAACGCTTCCGCGCGCTTGTCGCGCTTCACTGCGAAAGCGAGCCGCATAACCGACTCCCAGGATTCGCCGAAATACAGCATGCGTTCGGTCGCCTTAGCGACGAGGCCGGCCTCTGCCGAAGTGATGGCTTCACCACTCGGTGGCTGCCCACCACGACCAATCAGGAAGTAGTGGAACGGGATACGCGAGATCGCGGCGAGCGCCGCGATGTATGAATCAATGAGGCGGACATAGTTGCCGAGATCAGCGGCTTGGAACTGACCGAACACCGTTTGCGGGTCTTCGGCCATCAGAACCTTGTCGATCGCCATTTCGAAAGGCGACTTGACCTTGCCCTGTTCGTCTTCCTCGATCTCCATACCGGCGACGTAGCGCATGGGGAACGCTGCGAATTCGGAGGCGACAAGAGCGTCAGCCGCGATCTTCGAGATGGCATCGGCCAAAGGCACGATCGGCTCCAGCTCGGAGAACGGTTCGTCGCGCAGCCGCGTCCTGTTGGAGAGAGCCACAATCGGTACCCGCTTGAGCGGGTTGCGCTTCCTGGTGGCGTCGGCCCACGTAAGTCGATTGCTGCCTGTGGTCCTGGTGGCAACGGACTCGTAGACGGCCTTAGGCGTCCACAGGGTCGCGTACTCGCGGCCCCAGTCATCCCGGTAGCGCTTGAGGCCCGCAAGGATCTCTCGGCGGCTTCCAGGCGCGTACTGGACGTACATGTCCGTAGCGCTCTCAGGCGTGATGAGGGGTTCGCCGTCCTTGTCGCCCCAGACGGTGACGAACGACTGTCCGAGCGCCAGGGCGTCAATGTGGGTGGCATTGCTGTCGGCGTCCATGACGTTGCGCTGCCAGATATCCCAAGCGTCCTTGTCGGCCTCCGGCTCGTCCGTCATGCGGAAGCCAGTCACCTGGAGACGTTCAGAAATCGAGTCGATGATCAGCGGACAGAAGTTGACTTGCCAGCCGGTGAACATGTCGCCGAAAGCCTGCTTGAACCGCTCCTGCATGAATTGCAGGTTGCTGTTTTGTGAGTCGTAGTAGTCGGCGTACTTTTGCGCCGTACCTCGCTGCCCCGTCAGCTTGGAATCGAGGTAAGAGATCCACTCTTCCGGAGTCGTCGGGGGTGCCCCCTGTTGCTGCAAAAGGACCCTCCCTAGAATCCGTGTACTCGTGCCCTCCGCTTCTTCAGGCGGCCATCAGCAATGGCGTCGCCGCGCGCCTCATAAGCGAGTACGGCCGCAACGCAGGCGTCAATCTTCTTCTTCGATCGGGGCGTTTCCTTGCGGATCAATACGCCGGATCGGGCAATGCGCTTACGCGCGTTCATCACGTGCCGGCCGATGGTTCCATTGCCGTCGTGAAGGAGCTGACCGGTAACGGTCGCGGTGTGGAATCGTTCAAGGGCCTGCGCCATCCTGGTTTCCTTGTTGGTCCAGAATTCGAAGACCTTCTTCTCGCCGAATTCGGCGGCCCATCGGCCGACGATGTCTTGCCAAAACATGGGGTCGGCGTAGACCCATTCGACCCGGTACGTTTTGCAGGCGTCCGCCATGACGGCGTCCACTTCCAAAACGTCGACTTCCCAGCCGTCAGCCTGTTCGGCGCCTTCGGGTTTCTCCCAGATGCCGATCAGGAACAACTTGCCGTCACGCAGACGGCAGCCGACGAGAGCTGTCGAGTCGTCGCGGATCGAACCGTCGAAACCAATCGCGATCTGATCGCGCGGCATGATCGGGTCGTCGTCGTCGCGACGCGCCTTCCAGGCGGAAAGGTCCATCCATTGGTCAGAACCGGCAACCACCTGGTTCAGGAAGTACCTGCGGGCGTCCTCTTCGTCGGTGGCGGGGTTGCGGATCTCCTGAACGATGCGGTCCAGGTCCATCACCTTCGCGAAGGAGCCGTAGACGTACGTGAGAGCCTCTTTCAGCTCCTTGTCGTCGTTGATGTTGACCCACGGGCCTTCCCGGTGATCCATCAAGACGCCTTGGTCCTTGATGAGCCCTTCGGACACCTGGCGGAAGTACTCGTGAGTCGTCTCCGCGACGCTGCGCTCTCCGGGCGCGTACATGGTCGACGTCTCAAGCGACCAGGGCTCGGCGGCCTTCCTCTTCACGAGGTTGCGGCGCACGGTGTTGTAGGTGCGCTTCAGCTCGGGCGTGGTCCACAGGTGGGTTTCGTCGTAACAGACCCACGTTTCCTTACCGCCGTCCTTAGAGGCCGCGGTGGCCGTCGAGGGCGTGATCTCGCCGCCGTCCGGCAGGATGATCCGGGTCAGGCCCGCGTCGATCCCAGGGACCTCAGAGAGCGGGCCATGCTCGAAGTTGTGCCGGATGACGTCGTAGACGTTGCCCGCCTGGTTCTCCTCCGTCGCCATGATCCGCAGATAAGCGACCTTGACGGGCTTCCCCACCGGGTTGCCGTCGTCGTCCCAGTAGTCGAAGCGGACGGGGCCTAGCGCTTCGCCGCAGCCGATGAAGCCAGCGAGTTCGGACTTTGCGCGGCCCTTCGGGCGGCTGAGGAAAGCCTGATTGACGACTCGCTTACCTGTCCGATCAATCTCGTAAGCGTCGACAATGAAACGCGCGAACTCGACATCACGCCATCCGTTCTCATCGGGCGTCAGAAGGTGGACGGGTTCGCCCTGGACGTCGCCAGGGCCGTGAACACACCACTCTTCGATCCAGAGGCAGAGGCCCCATCCGAGCGAATACTTGGGAGGCTTCCAAGTGCCGTCTTCTAGGTACGGCAAGGCGGCCCCCTTTCATTAGTAATCGCTTGGCAACGGATCTCCCATCAGATGGCGTGGGCGTATCATTAGTTGAGACGGAGAGCAGGTCGGAATCTGGGGGAGTGCATGCCTAAGAAGAAACCGCCTCGGGTGTTCATTTCCTATAGCCATGCCCCAGGCGAGACGCACAAGAAGAAGGTCCTTGAGCTGTCGGAATGGTTGCGGGGAAAGCGTCCACCCGTCGACAGTTGGCTAGACCAGTACGTGACATCTCCATCGCAAGGTTGGCCGGCCTGGTGCATTGATGAAATGGGCAAGGCCGACTACGTGCTTGCAGTGTGTGAAGCGAAGTACAAGGAATGCTTCGACCGCCACCAGCCTCTTAACATTGGCCGCGGAGTAGCCTGGGAAGGTCTGATCATCGTCGACTGGCTGTATGAGCACGTTGTTGCCGGTCAAGTTAAAGTGATCCCCGTTGTGCTGAGCAAAGACGATATGCGTAACTGCCCGACCGTTCTCAAGAGGTTCACCATATTCAATGCCGGTGATACCAAGGATAGAATTAAGCTCTACCAACACTTGATCAACCAGCCCGCTATAGTTCCCGCGAAGTTGGGCAAAGGAGCCGCCGCGGTTGCTGTCAAACCAAATAATCCAGCTCCCGTAAATGACGCACGACTGAAAGCCTTTAAATATGGGGCTCGCGTACGCGCCAGGACCCGAACTTGTAGACTGTACGCAGAGCAATTGCAAACTGACGTCTATGTGGCGGAGGGGTCTACTGGTATCGTCTCTCAGACGAGTATGGTGCGCGACACCTGGCGATGGTCTGTTGAGTGGGATGCTTCTACCTTGTATCTCTTCGGTGGTGGTATCGGACATGTGTCGAAGAAGAACATAGAAACCTCCGGCCTCACAGCAGAACAGGTGATGACGTACCTCGAAGTGATTTGAGACGCGCTAACTACCAGGACGCAGTCTCACATACGACCTTGTTGTCACCCTCGTGCAGACGGTAATTAATGGTGACGAAGAGTTCCGTACACCACTGCTGGCCGCCAGCCTCGTCATACTGGCTGACCTTCGGATACCATGCGCGGCCACCGGAAACATACTCGGCGGATGCCGAGTCCGAAACGATCGGCGTCGCAGCATTGTTCTTTAGGGTTACCGTCCATTCGATGATGCTCGAATTGAGGTTGTAGCAGTAGACGCTTCCCTTGCCGGTTACCAGGCCACCGCTAAGCGTTGGCGCGTTGGCAACAACTTCACAGTACGGTTCGGCCGAAGCTTCAACAGGAGCGGTAAAAGCCAGAACGGAAACAAGGACGGCAGCGGCGCCGGCCGCGAAACGCTTAAACAAGTACATCCCCCGATGTAGTAGTGCTAGAAAGCTCCCCGCGAGAGATTCGAACTCCCATACCCGGAACCAAAGTCCGGTGTCCTGCCGATTGGACGAACGGGAAAGGGCTGGCACACCTGGATTCGAACCAGGAGTCAACTCTTTAACAGAGAGCCGCTTTGCCGATTAAGCTATGTGCCATTGCTGGGGCTGCGCCCGACCACGATGGGACGCATTCAATCCGTCGCGAGAACGGAACCGCTTTGCGTTCTGCCTCTGGCGGAGCCCTGTGACCGGACGTTCCGGCCGCCAGATAAGTACGAGCTATGTGCTTCCGTTACACCATGACCCGATGAAGCCGGGTCACCGGGATTTGAACCCGGACCTTAGCTCTCGCGCTCACGATCGGATTTGAACCGACGCCTTCCGCCGTGACAGGGCGGCACTCTCACCACTGAGTTACGCGAGCATGGTCGGAACCCTAGGAATCGAACCTAGAACCCATGGCACTTCACGCCATTGCTCTGCCAATTGAGCTAGATTCCGTGGCGTGCCCCCAGCCGACGAATCGACTGTGTTTCCCTACTAGCCGGTTTCTACGGTCTACGATCGCTAACCAAAGACCTGTCTTTCGGTATCCCCTGCTACGGGGGGCACAGCGGGCGATTGAGGATTCGAACCCCAGACCTCCGGGCCTATACCCGGTGCTCTCCCAGACTGAGCTAATCTCCCTTTGCGGGATGAACGGATTTCAACCGTTACCGCCCGCCCATTTCAGTCGGGAGCAACCCGACTTACTAGGGGCCGGAGTGCTGGCACACCCCATCCCTGAGGGCCGTTCAGCCGGTTTGCGAGACCGGCCTTAGTCCCTCCGTACCCCGTGCCGGGATCGAACCGGCCTTGTCGGATTGAAAGTCCGGTGTCCTAGCCACTGGACGAACGGGGCAGTGAAGGGCGGGTGAATACCCGCCCTTTAGTAGGTCCCGATTAAGCGGAAATCCACTCGATTTCAAACCGAGACGTAGCGCCACCGTAGACGTTGCACACGCCGGAGCCCGTGTGGAAGAACTCGACGTCGAGGTAATCGCCAACGTTGCACTTCATCAGACCCGACGCGCTAAGCGGCACAACGGTCGAACTTGTCGGGAACGCCTGCGCGATAATGTTTCCGTTCATGTTGCTGTTCTTACGAACGGCGAGCTGACGGTAACCGCCCGAGACGGGCGAGCAGGACGCGTTGATAGACACCCGGTACCAACCGGCCCGCTGGACCGTGTACTTGCTGTTGGCGCTGCCAATGGTCGTGTGGCCACCCACGTTGTCAACGTCTTCAAGGTCCCACGCCAGGATGGCGCTAACGTTCGCCGAGGCCCCCTGCTCGATGGAGTGCCTCAGAACCGCCATAGGCGGCTTGCCGTTGATGGGCTGGAAGGCACCAAAACGAAATACCAGCATGTTGGTGGTGTCGGTCTCATAAATGAGCTGACCATCGGCGAGGTCAGTGGGGCGCGTAGTCGACGTGCAGAAATGCACGCGCGTATCAGAAAGGCGGGCGATCGGCTGACCGTTGCCGACGCTGTCGTTCATGTAGAACTTGCCCGAAACAGGCTGGTAGTAGATGTTGCCCGGAGCCAGGTACCAACCGTTGTCGGTGATCTGAATGCGCCTACCGGTGAACGTCCGCCTGTCGGCGAAGGTCGAAACCGCGCCCTGGTTCGGCGGAAGGGTTAGACGGGTGAGCGGAATCTCGTAAATCGTGTCGTTCTTCGTGGCGGTCGGCTCGGGGCTGCCAGGCGTGCCCTGCTTCACGACCGCATACACCTTGTTCAGGTTGAGGTCGTGCCGTAGAACAACGAGGTCATAGCGAGCCTGTGTTGTGCTGGTGTTCAGGCTGATTGGCAGACCCATATCGGTGTCTAGTACATAGTGGAATCCGCGGACGTTCGCGCGGCCGGCCACAAGCAGAACTTCGTCAGGTGCGAAGCCGTTAGTGACAGTCAGGGCGTTGGAGCCGTGATTATCAACAATTACGCCGTCATCCTGCCAGGTGCGAGCTAGCTGGCTCCAATCCTCGTCGGTGAGAGTGCTGAGGCCGCCATCAAACGGAAAACTACGCTCGGTCAAGTGAAATCCCCATCGTCGTGGAATCTTGCGTACCGATCCGAGGGATCGAACCTCGAACGTCCTGTTTGTAAGACAGGTGCTCTCCCATTGAGCTAGACCGGCTGGGTGCCTTTCCAGAGATTCGAACTCTGACTGACGCGCTCCTAAGGCGCGTGCCTCTACCGTTGGGCTAGAAAGGCTTGAACGCTGCCCTATGTGCCGCCCAAGGACGAGGGACCGGAAATTGTGCCCGGATTTACCAGCGTTCCGCTGTTATGAGAGTGGGATTCGAACCCACGGACCCCTTGGGGCCGCCCGTTTGACCGGGCTCCGTTAAACCACTCCGGCATCTCATAAGTGCGGAATGAGGGAATCGAACCCCCGTCGCCTGCTCCCAAAGCAGCCGTGATGCCACTTCACTAATTCCACGGAGAGCCTTCGGTCGGACTCGAACCGACAGCCAGCCGCTTACAAGGCGGCTGCTCTACTAATTGAGCTACGAAGGCGAAGGTTGACCGAAGGGATTCGAACCCTCGCGTTACCGGCTTCACAACCCGGCGCTCTACCGTTGAGCTACGGTCAACATGGCGGAACCCGGATTCGAACCGGGAGCACTGGAGAATGAGTCCAGGATGTTGCCCTTACACCACTCCGCTAAGTGTTCACAGGGTGTGAGGTTTAAGAAGCCTGCCCGAGTGATCAGCCCGAGTAGGGTTCCCCTGTTTAGTCGTACTTCGGTAGTCGCTTATCCATTGCCCCGTTCCCCTTCCGCTTCCAGTAGGTATCCCATCTGCTCCAAATGTGGAACAGGGGCGGGAACAGAAACGCCGGGACACCGAAAAGCAGGAAGACCATAAACATCACGCCGAACCCGAACCCCAGTGCGCGGAGGTATTCACTCATTGCGGGCAATCGCGGCGTTGGCCCACATGAGTGCTTCCTCAAGATGGGTCATCATGAGGGACTTCTCGCGGCTCTCCGGGACTCTCTTGTCGAGCAGGACGGCGACTCCATACACGACCTGTCGGACGTACTCATGAGCACCCCTCGTCTCGTCGTCCTTCGGAGGGTGGTACTCGAACCGGTTCGCCAGCTCGTCAGGACTCATTGGTGAACCTCCCGTAGCTCTGGCGAACGCCAGGAGCGGTCTTGATGTACTCGACCCGATCGGCCGGAATGGTGATGCGGAGCGCAGGCCGGCCGATGAAGTCTTCAGTCAGGTCGACGTCGTCGAAGAAGTACGGGAAACGCTGATCGTCGATGTACAGCTCTGGGGCTCCCTGAAGGTCATGGACGGTCAGAACGCCTGCGGTCTTGGTCACTCGTCCTCCAGGTTCATCAGGTGGGCCTGACGGCCATTCAGGGGCCGTACAGAGGCGAGTGCGCGAGGCTCGTCGTCCTCGTCCGGTGGGGTGAACTGGAGGCGGAGGCGCGCCCTGTCCTCAGGCGTCGCGCCGAACTTGGCGACCCGTAGGCGAAGCTCGGAGGCAACGGCCAGGTTGCCGCTGAAGAACGCATTGGCGATAAAGGCCGTCTCGATCAGGAACATCCAGTCAGTTGCCGTGAACATGTGCGCCTGTGGGCTGTGGGTCCACGTCTCCCACCAGCGGAGAGTTGCAGGCGCCCAATCGAAATCGGGCAGGTCGGGGACGTCTCCGTCAAAGGGCTTGTCCGGAATCTTGATCGCCTTGGAGTCGATGCGCCGCGCGGTGTCTCTGGAGCGCTGGTGCGTCTCCTTGGGGGCAGCTCCTCGTCCAGCCATGCGAACCTCCCCTCGGGCGTGTTATTGTCGTTTCGCGTATCTCAGATAGGTACGTAGAAGCCAGTAAAACAATGCTCGCATTGTTTCGTTCGCAACTGGTTAGAGCCTCCCTACGGGGAGGCTCTTTTCGTTTGGCGCTCTCGCGCCGATTTCGGATCATGACATTCGGTACAGAGAACCTGTAGGTTCTCCATCGACCAGTCGCCGCCACGGGCGACGGGGATGATGTGATCAACGATGAACGCACCCTGTTTGCCGCACGAGCGGCATGTGTACTTGTCTCTGCTGCGGACAAGGTTCCGAATGGTGTTCCAGTTCGTTGGGCGTTCCTCGTTGCGGGCGCTACCGGCCCACGGGGCGGGTGCGTGTTCGGAGCACTTGCCTCGACGGACGGCGACACGAAGGCACCGAACGTTCGGTTCGCCGGAGCAGATCGAGCGTGCTCTAGGCATCGGACTTAGTAGGTCCCACGGCGTACGAATGATGAATCAAGTTCAAGATCGTCAGAGTGTTTGGTTCAACGGGTGATGAGTGAGGGGCCGAAGGCCCAACGTACGTACGTACATGATCATTACTATAGGGCCGAAGGCCCACTTGATTCATTCATCATCAATATATGAGCCCGAAGGGCTCTATGTATCAATCATTAGTATGTACGTACTATATATATGAGCCCGAAGGGCTCTATGAAGTATGTATTAAATATTGTACGTACTTAATGTTTGTAAGTACTTAGTACATCTTCACCCCGAAGCCCCAACCCCCCTACCCCCCTTCCCCACCGTATGCTGTGTCACAGGTTCTGTCACAAGTCCTTGCCCCTGTGACCATGATCACAGCACCGCAGGTTTAGTAGGTCCCACTTTTTCCTCTATGGTCATCGGCATGCAGGCAATGACAACCGCTGACAACCTCTCACGGGGCCTCTACAACGCATTGTTGTGGGCTTCCAAGAGCGCTCCATGGGACATGGGGCTGGTGTCTCTCATGCCCGATGGCGTGAGGATCATCACATCCGACTCCTACTCGACCACCATGATCACTGTCCCCGGCGACGTCACGCCGCGCGAGGCGTACACCTGGGTCAAGGTCACCCGCGATGGCCTGACGGACATGCTCACGCTCTCCACCAAGGCAGCCAAAGGCCGCGTCTCCCTCTCCTTCGCTCCCGGCGAGAGCCTGACCGTCAAGGGGGAGACTGGCGACCTGGTGCTTGCCGACCTCTATGAGGAGGGCCAGGGCGAAGAGTCGTGGGACGACATCACGTACCGGATCTTCGTCGAGCTGCTGGCCGACCGCATGACAGAGGTCGACTCGCACAAGTTCATGGTCAACCCGAAGTACCTGCGCAAGGTCGCGCAGACCAAGAAAGAGGCTCCGGACGTCTGCGCGGACTTCTGGGTTCACGGGGACGAACCTGTGTTCATCAGGATCGGCGAGTTCAGCCAGACGATCGTTCAGCCCGTAGACCGCACCCGACACGCCGACGTGTACGGCGAGGCCGCGCTGTGGTGACGACGTTCACTACCCGTCGAGTTCTGGTCGAGACGGATGCGGCTGGAATGCCGTGCTGCCTTCACGGCCCGATGATCCGTATGAACGACGGCTGCAACTCCCGTACTGGCGTCACGTACGGGGCGTACTGGCGATGCGCCATCACCAACCGGTACGCGCCCGCGTTCTGCGGGATCGTCCCCATCAACGAAAGCCCGAAAGGCCCATGACACTCCCCAAAGATCCCGACTGCTGGGTCTACCTGCTTGCCCGTCTCTGTGACCGTGTGAACGACTTGGAGGCCGAGAATGCTGAACTCCGCGCCCGAAACCGATCGATGGCTGACCGTGAAGGAGATCCACGAGTACACCGGTTTGGAGGAACAGTGGATCAGGCGTCACTCAGCTAGGTACGCCTTCCCGCTTGTTCGGGCGGGACGCTATCTCCGCGCGAAGCGCAGTGAGATCGATCAGTGGATGAAAAGCAACCCCGTAACACGATGAAAAGGCCCCCGCTACGGCGGGGGCCTTCGGCGTTTCTGGGATTATGCGACGGATCGGAGATTCCCGGCATTTGGTAGGTTCGCGGACAGCGCCGCGAACGCCTGGTCGAACCTCGGCCTGAGAAGGTGCGCGTATGTGGCGTAGGTGATCCGGATGTCCTCGTGTCCGAGGATCTTCGCCACCTCCCAAATGTCGACACCCGCGGCGAGCATCTTGGACGCGGCGTAGTGGCGGAAGCCGTGAAGAACAATCTTCCCTTCAAGGTCGCCGATAGCTGCGCGTGCGACCCGCAGCTCGTTGCCGATGACGGCCTTGGTGATCGGAAGGTCAGCGTTCTTGGGGCTCCAGAACACGAACCCGCTGGGGGACTCCTTCAACCGGCGCTTGATGATGTCGCGCACCTGAGGGGGCATGGGTACGTCGCGGAAGAAGCCTTCTCCCTTCATCTTGAGGCGGACTAGCCCGCCTTCGCTTTGGTTCCACTGTCGGGTGATGCGCAGAGTGGTGCCGTCGAGCACACAGCTCGAATCGAGGGCGAGGATTTCGGACAGGCGCAGGCCGGTACCGGCAGCGATGATGATCGCGTCCCGGCATCGCTCCTTGGCGACGGCGACAATGGCCGCCAGGTCCTCATCCGTGGGGATGTACTTGGGGCGGTGCGTGACGTTGTGGTCCACCTCAGCGCCGGTTGCAGGGTTTCGGCTGACAAGCCCGTCCGTCATCGCGCGGTCGTAGGCGTACCGGATGATCGACACGATCTGACCGATCATGTGCTTGTCGACGTCTGTCTTGTACATGGCGTCGGTGATCTCGGTGAGCTTCAGGCTCGTAAAGTCCTTTACCTTGATGCCCTTGATGTACGCCGCGAGGTGGTTGCGCAGGTGGCCGTCATAGCGGCTCCTGCTCGCGGCGGAGAGGCGTCGGCGGCGCGAGGTGACCTCGCGGAGGTAGGCGAGCAGATCCATGTTGGGGATCGACACGTCTCCGAACACGCCGCCCTGCTTGAGCTGCCAGACCTCATCGAGGCGCTTCTGTGCCTCCGTCTTCGTGGGGAACGTCTCTTCGACGGGCTTTGCTCCGGGGTAGGGCCGGTAGCGGGCGACGAAGGGGCACTTGCAGCGCTTACCGCACTTGGCGGGGTCGTGGTAGCGGGGCCTGGTGGGGGTGCCTGCGGACGTCTGTCGTGGCATTGATGAGTCGCGTCCTTCCCTGGGGATGCCCATCGATGAGTTATCGATGAGTCCGGGAGCTTTAGTAGGTCCCGGAGCAGGCAAGACGCTAGCACCTATCTAGACGAACGGATCCAGGTGGCGATAGTTGATCCCGGCGAACGCCCGACGGACGGGGAAGCCCTCACCTTCAAAGCCACTCGGCGCGGTCGTCACGGCCAACACAGTGCGAGCCACGGCATCAGCGGGCGCGGCCACGCGGGGCAGGGTCAGCGGGTTCTCTACAGTTACGGCGGGCATCTCGGGCTCCTTCCCTGGAGTACTCGCCCCCTCCAACCCAGTTTAGTTTTCAACTATTCCAGGCCGAAGATCGCAGGGGGAGGGACGGGAGCGAGAACGGCGTCGCCCTGGCGGATGGCAGGGGCGCCCGCCACGAAGTTCGTCAGCGCCTCGCCGTACACGCAGCGGGCCTGGGTGAGGCCTCCGGCGGCGCGGCGGGTGAGCAGGTCGACGGGCAGTTCGGCGGGGGAGGCGGCGACGATCAGGTTGCCGAACCTCCTGCCGCGCATGACGCCGGGGTCGGCCAGCAGCGCGACGTGCCTGAAGGTGCCACGGACGGTGGCCACCAGCCGTCTGGCGAAGGCCAGGCCCTTGCCGTCGGCCAGGTTGATCAGCAGCGTGCCGGTGGGGCGCAGGACGCGGGCGAGGTCGGCCATGTACTCGGCGGTCGCCAGCTCGACGGGCATCGTGGCCCCGGTGAAGGCGTCGAGCACGAGCAGGTCGGTGGAGTCGTCCCAGATGCCGGCGATGGCCTCGAGGCCTCCCTGCAGGCGCACCTTGAGCTTGGGCACGGAGCGCAGGTCGAGCTGGGAGCGGACGAGCTCGACCAGCGCCGCGTCGGGCTCGACGACGATGTGCCTGGAGCCCGGCCTCGTGGCGGCGACGTAGCGGGGGATCGTGCAGGCCCCGCCGCCGACGTGCACACAGTTGAGCGGGCCGTCGGGCAGGACGTCGATGACGTCGGCCATCAGCCGCACATATTCAAAATCCAGATATGTCGGATCTTCCAGATCCACGTACGACTGCGGTACACCATCCTTGGACAGCATCCATCCGTGCTGCCGATCAAGATCCCTCAGCAGCTCGACTTCGCCGAAGGTCACCGGATAGCGGCCGGGCATCGGCTCCCGCGCTCCACGTGTCACTTCCGGCTCCCTTTCTGGTAAGACGAGGTGGAACTTGTTCCTGGGAGAACCGTATGCGTAGGCGAAGGCTGGTCGGGCTCCTGGTCGCCCTGGCAGTAGTCGTGGGGGCGGGGGCGTTCGCCTTCGTGGCGGCCTCGGGGGTGAGTGGAAGCGCCATGGCGACGGCCGATGCCTATCTGGCCGCGTGGCAGCGCAGCGACATCTCCTCGATGGAGCGCATGGTGGCCGACCCGCCCAAGGACTTCACCGACAGGCATCTGGCCTTCGCCGAGCAGTTCAGGGTGAACGCCCTCACCCTCAGGGCGGGCGCGCTCAAGGCGACGGGGGAGGAGACGGCGGAGCTGCCGTTCACCGGAACGCGGCAGCTGACGGGCATGGGGCCGTGGGGGTTCACGGGGACGTTGCGGTTAGCCGTCCGCGAGGGGGCGTGGAAGGTGCTCTGGGCGCCCGAGACGCTGCATCCCGCCCTGAAGGACGGTGGCGCCCTCGCTCTGGAGGAGATCGAGGTCTCCGGGGTCGAGCTGGTCACCAGGTCGGGGGCGACGTTCCCGCACGACAGCGCCGCCGAACCGTACCTCGACGAGCTCAAGGAGCGGCTCGGCGAGACGAACACCGGCTGGGCGATCAGGGCGGCCGCTCGGGGAGCGAAGCCCAGGACGCTGGTGGTCTTCCAGCCACCGCCCGCCAGGCAGGTGCGCGTGACGCTGTCGCGGCCGGTGCAGGCGGCCGCGGCCAGGGCGCTGGACGGGGTGGCGAGAGAGGCGGCGATCGTCGCGATCAAGGCGAGCACCGGTGAGATCCTGGCCGTGGCCGACAGGCTGGGGCAGAAGGCGGCCTTCCAGCGGTTCTTCCCTCCGGGCTCGACGTTCAAGGTGGTCACGTCGGCGGGCCTGCTGAAGGCGGGTCTTTCGGCTTCCAGCGGGGTGGCCTGCCCGTCCTCCTTCACGATCCCGAACGGCAGGACCTTCAAGAACGCCAGTGAGAGCGTGACGGCCTCGTCGCTGGCGGGCGCCTTCGCGGTGTCCTGCAACACCACCTTCGTCGAGCAGGCGGTCACCAGACTCGGCGCGACGCGCCTGGACGAGGTGGCCAAGGAGTGGGGCTTCGGCAGGCGGGTGCTGCCCACGGGGGTGGGCGGGCTGTGCGGGGCCATCGATCCGACCACCAACCCCGACAGGGTGGGAGAGAACGCGATCGGCCAGGGCTCGGTCAGGGCCTCGCCGCTGTGCATGGCCACGCTGGCCGCCGCCGTCGGCAGCGGCACCTGGCGCGCGCCCAGGCTCGTCACCGCCAAGGCGGCGAGGAAGCTCGACGGCGCTCCGCCCGCCGAGATCGCGCTCGACCAGCGGGTGGCGGGCGAGCTGCGGACGATGATGCGGCAGGTCGTCGCCGACGGCACCGCCAAGGGCGCGGGGCTCGGCGCCGACGTGGCGGGCAAGACGGGAACGGCCGAGGTCGGCGACGGCCCGCCACACGCCTGGTTCGTCGGCTACCGGGGCGACCTGGCCTTCTGCGTCTTCGTCAAGCACGGGGGATCCGGCGCGAAAGTGGCGCTTCCCATAGCCGCCAGCTTCCTCGGAGCGCTGTAACCTACGCTACCGTAGGTTTCATGACGAGTGTCGCCACCTTCACCAAGCCGCGGCTCCGCGGCTGGCTGCACACCGGAGCCCTGCCCGTCGCTCTGGTCGCCGGATTCGTCCTGGTCGCCCTGGGGCCGACCACGCAGGCCAGGCTCGCCTCCGCCATATACGCGATCACCTCCGCCCTGCTCTTCGGCATCTCGGCCACCTATCACCGCAGCACGCTGGGCCCCCGCCTGGCCGAGGTGCTGCGCAGGTTCGACCACGCCAACATCTACCTGATCATCGCGGGCACCTACACGCCCTTCGCGCTGCTCGCCCTCGACGGGCTGCCCAGGATCGCCGTGCTCGGCGTGACCTGGGGCGGAGCGCTGGCGGGCGTGCTGTTCAGAATGTTCTGGATGTCGGCGCCCCGCTGGCTGTACACCGTCCTGTACCTGGCGCTCGGCTGGACCGCGATCTTCGTGATGCCGCAGCTGCTGCAGGGGGCGGGGATCGCCGCGGTGACACTGGTGGCCGTCGGAGGGGTGCTCTACAGCGCGGGCGCGATCGTCTACGGCCTGCGCAGGCCCGACCCCTCGCCCCGCTGGTTCGGCTTCCACGAGGTCTTCCACGCCCTCACCGTGGCCGCCTACCTGGTGCAGTACATCGCGGTCTCGATCGTGGTCTACTCCCATGGGTGAAAACGCCCTGATCACCGACATTTGACCAGGCAGGGGGCTGCTCGCGCCGCGATTGTGGATAGCAGAGCGGTATGGAGCAATTGGCGAGCACCTGGTGGCTCATCCTCATCCGAGGTATCTGCGCGGTCATCTTCGGCATCCTGGCGATCGTCTGGCCCGGCATCACCCTGTGGGTCCTGGTCATCTTCTTCGGTGCCTACGCCATCGTCAGCGGCATCTTCTCGCTGGGCGCCGCCTTCCGCCACGACTCCGGCTCGAAGGCGTGGCTCATCATCTCGGGCGTGCTCGGCATCCTGGCCGGAATCGTGGCCTTCGTCTGGCCCGGCATCACGACCCTGGCCCTGCTCTACGTCATAGCCTTCTGGGCGATCTTCACGGGGGTCGCCGAGATCTTCGCGGGGATCCGGCTGCGCAAGACCATCGACAACGAGTGGATGCTGATCATCGGTGGGCTCCTCTCCGTGGTCTTCGGCATCCTGCTGCTCACCTGGCCGGCCTCCGGCGCCCTCGCCCTCACCTGGCTGATCGGCGTCTTCGCCGTCATCTACGGCATCGCCATCATCGTTCTGTCGGTAAAGGTGAAGAACCTCGCGTAAATCGGCATTTTGGACGAAAAGTCTTTACATGCGAGCGGGGTACGGGGGAACGTATGTCGTGATCCGGCTCGAGGGGGAGATGACATGGACGTACTCGAAAGGCTCGCCCGCCACCTGCTCGTCGATGGTTACCGGCTGGTGCTCGATCTCGACCGCAGCCAGGGCTCCTGGCTCGTCGACGCCCGCACCGGCCGCCGCTACCTGGACTTCTACACCTTCTTCGCCTCCGCCCCCCTGGGCGTGAACCCGCCGCTCGACCCCGGGCTGCTCGGCAGGGTCGCGCTGAACAAGCCCGCCAACCCCGACATGTACACCGAGGAGCTGGCCGGTTTCGTCGAGACCTTCAGCCGCGTGCTCGGTGATCCCGCCCTTCCCCACCTGTTCTTCGTGGAGGGTGGCGCGCTCGCGGTGGAGAACGCGCTCAAGACCGCCTTCGACTGGAAGAGCCGCCGCAACGAGGCCGCGGGCCGCTCGCCTGAGCTCGGCACCCGGGTCATGCACCTCACCAGGGCCTTCCACGGCCGCTCCGGTTACACCCTCTCGCTGACCAACACCGAGCCGCTCAAGACCGAGCGCTTCCCCGCCTTCGACTGGCCGCGCATCGAGGTGCCCGCGATCCACCACGGCGACGTGGAGGCGGCGGAGGAGCGGGCGCTCTCCCAGGCCAGGGCGGCCTTCGACCGCCATCCGCACGACATCGCCTGCTTCATCGCCGAGCCGATCCAGGGCGAGGGCGGCGACAACCACATGCGCCCCGAGTTCCTGCGCGCCATGCAGGACCTGTGCCACGAGCACGACGCTCTGTTCGTGCTCGACGAGGTGCAGACCGGTGCGGGCACCACCGGGACGCCATGGGCCTACCAGCAGCTCGGCCTCGAGCCGGACATCGTGGCCTTCGCCAAGAAGGTACAGGTCGGTGGCGTCATGGCGGGACGCCGCGTTGACCTCGTCCCCGACAACGTCTTTGAGGTCAGCGGGCGCATCAACTCCACGTGGGGCGGCGGGCTGGTCGACATGGTCCGCTCCCGCGGCCTGCTGGAGATCATCGAGCGCGACGCGCTCATCCCGCGCGTCGCCCAGGCGGGCGTCCAACTGCTCGAAGGGCTGGCCAAGCTCCAGGCCGAACGGCCCGAGCTGGTCTCCAACGTGCGGGGCAGGGGCTTCATGTGCGCCTTCGACCTGCCGGACACCGGCCGGCGGGGGGCGCTGATCACCCGGCTGCGCGAGGAGGAGGGCGTGCTGGTGCTGCCCTGCGGGGAGCGCTCGGTGCGCCTGCGGCCCGCGCTCAACATCGAGGACGCCGACCTCGAGCACGGTGTGGCGGCGCTGTCACGCGCACTGTCCCGCCCGCTGTGAAGCTCGCGCCCGCCCGCCGTACCTTCGTCCGTACGGCGGGCGGGCGCGCGTAGGACGGCGGATCTTCGTCCGTAGGGCGGGCAAGCGCGCGTAGGACGGTGGATCTTTGTCCGTACGGCGGGCAGGCGCGCGCGTAGGACGCGGGCGGGCGCGCGTAGGACGGCGGGCGCGACGGTCAGGTGTCGCGGTTGAGCCAGAGGCCGATCGCGGTCATGCGGCAGTCGGCGCCCAGCTTGGCGTAGATGCGATTGACGTGGTTCTTGACTGTCTTCTCGCTGAGAAACAGCCGTTGTGCTATCTCGCCGTTGGACTGACCCGTCGCGATCAGATCCATCACCTCGGCCTCACGCTTGCTCAAGCGTGCTGCGTCTTCGACTCTCAATCCGGCCTCCGGAACAGCGAAGTCGGTCAGATCGCCGATTGGCCCCCGTGCTTCCGGCGTAAGCGGTTGACAGCGAGCATAACTCGCATTGTCCGGATTTGGGGCCAAAGTCACCAGAGAAAAGCGAAAGACCGGTCCTGTTCCACGCTTCTACCCATGGGCCTGGGCCCGCGTCGACGCCGACCAGCGCGGCCGGCGCTGGTCGGATTGGCGCCGTCGTCGGCGGGCCACAGCCCGGCGCTGCCACTACCGGCGCAGATCCGAACCATGATCGCGCAACGTCGCTGGAGTACTGGCTCCCCTTCACCAGGTCAGCAATCACTGGCGACATAGATCCCTCGGCCTGCGGGTGCCCCGGCGAGAGCATACTCGAACGTCTTGAAACTGTAGCCGGAGACTGTAGACAGCCCCTGATCGGGCCAGTTCGGCATATCCACACAGAAGGCCCTCGGCGTCACGAAGTGTCACTCGGGTACCAGGCCTCGGCGAGCAGACCCGGCGGCCGCCTCCAGCGGCTCCCGATCCGGCGGTCAACGGCGAGAAGGTCCGGCGGCGCCTGGCGCGACGGCAGATCGTCACCGGTCGTCATGCCCGGCTCGTCCTGCCCGGCTCGTCATGCCCGGCTCGTCATGCCCGGCTCGTCATGCCCGGCTCGTCATGCCCGGCTCGTCATGCGCGGCTCGTCATGCCGGGCTCTTCATGCCCGGCTGCACGGCCAATCTCGCCCGTCCGCCGTGACATTATCTGCCGGTTCTTCCCGGCAATTCCGATGATTTCTGTCTTGTAAGGCTTCCGTGCGAGGCCAGGGATGCCCCAAGTAGTCAACTCTCTGCCAGCGGGGAGCCAGCATTCCGGCGACCTCTACCTAAGGTGGAGTTTTCTGGGGCCCAAGGGAGGCAAAATGAACAACGCCCCTTTCTCGAATGCGAGTAAGGAATGTCCTTCATGCACAAATTTTCCGGCCCCCGGTCCGGAGGAAGAGCCCGTGGGACTACCGAAAGAATACTGACCTTTGGTCCGGGGAGGACGGGACTCTGCTTGAAAGCCCGCGACGAATGGCACATTATGATTGCCGAGCGCTTTGGTGCTCTGCCAGAAACAACTGACGGCAGCGGTAATCCGCAGGCCATCTCAACGGAGGACACAATCATGCTTCGTCGCATTTTCGTCGGTGCAGCGATCGCCAGCACCATCTTCGCCGGCACGAGCGCCGCTTACGCGGACTACAACAAGCCGGAGAAGGACAAGGAGGTTGAGTGCAACCAGACCAACTCGAACGGCGGCCTCGTTCCCATCCTCAACCAGCTGCTCAACCTGAACAACAGCCCGGTCAACGTCAACGTCCTGGGGATCCAGAACCAGCAGTTCGAGTGGTGCGAGGACCAGGACTAGTCTGACGCTCGTTGAACGCGAGAATGTTCTGACACTTATCCGTCCCATTGAAACGAATTGCAATCCCCCTCCTGGCGCAGTTCTTTCGGGTGTCAGTCGGGCGGCCCGCTTCTCCAGAGCGGGCCGTTCATCGCGGCTCAGCATGGCACGAGGCTGGACCCGCCGTTCAGAACGGCACACGCCTGGGCACCCAGGCAGTTCAGGTGACGACGACCAACGCTCTGGAGCGATTCGTCGTCACCTGAACCGGTACGTCAGCGTGTCCGTCCCGCTCGGGAACCCCGGTCATCCGGCAGCGGCCTCAGAGGTCGTCGGAGCCGTCTCAGCGGGGCGGACCGCCCCCATGTATCCGCGCCTGACCAGCGGCGCGAAGGTCACGAACCCGCCCGTGGACGGCGCGTGAACGATCCACTCCCCGTCGACGGCGATGCCCACGTGCTCGGGTCCCGGTGACACCGGATTGCTGTCATAAAAGACGAGATCTCCCGGTCGCACCTGCCCCTCGGGGACCGGCCATCCGTTTCGCCACTGACCGCGCGCCGTGCGCTTGATGCGCACCCCGGCCCGCGCCCACGCGTATTGTGTGAGGCCCGAGCAGTCGAAACCGACCGTCGTGGCGCCGCGCCCGATTCCGAAACTCGGACCTTTCGCCCCGCCACCGCCCCACGAATATGGGACTCCGCGCATTTCCAGTGCGGCGTTCAGCGCCCGCTCCCCGGCATTCACGTTCTCGTACCCGCTTCCCATGCAGCAGAAAAGCAGGACGGCGGCCAGCGCTGGTCTTTTCCTGGTCATCTGTTCACCACGCGATCCTTCTCCGGTGAAAGCCCTACTCCGCAACCCTCACATGCGACACGCGGGGCGTTTGTCGCCAGCAGTCGGATAATTGACGAGAGAATGCGCGTTTCAGTGGCGGCTTGGCGTGTGCGGGGGGTCGTCGCGGCGCGTTCCTGGCCGCCGGGAAGCAACTGGTTGACTTCTTCAGAGACACTCGAGGTTCGCGACGAATGACCATGCAATCGAGCAGGCGGATACGTTATTTTTTTCCTGTCCACCGAAGGGACGGCAGCCTTGCCCGTTTGATTTCAACGGGCAAGGCTCTGTCCCTTGCTCCTCTCCGGAGCGACACGGCACCCGACGCAGGCCTCAGCGATGATCCCGCTGTCAGCTGGTACGGCCGGTCCGCAGTACGGCCGGCTCGGGGACGCTCTCGAGTTTGTGCGTGGCGAAGAACCACGGGAGCGTCCGCTCGACGAGGGGAGGCGGCCGCGAGGGCCGCCCGACGACGCTGTGGAGGCCGGGGCCGCTCCCGCCTCGGAGACACCCGGTCACGCAGAAGGCCCGATCACCGGAGTGATCGGGCCTTCTGGCATTTCACCTGGGGTGAGTGAGGGGACTTGAACCCCCGACATCCAGGACCACAACCTGGCGCTCTGCCAACTGAGCTACACCCACCAAGCTCGCGCCGCCGCAGCAGCACATGGAAAAGTGTAGCGGTCTTCGCGACCCTTTGCGCCACTCAGTTACGCGACACACCGTCAGCGAGGGTTCGGGCGGTGGCCGAGTCGGGCCCCGGCTGCGGCACGAACACGGTGGCGCGGTAGTAGCGCAGCTCGCGGACGCTCTCGGTGATGTCGGCAAGAGCCCTGTGCCCACCCTGCTTCTCGGGCGCGGCGAAGTAGACGCGGGGGAACCAGCGGCGCACGAGCTCCTTGATGGAGGAGACGTCGATCATCCGGTAGTGCAGGTAGGCGTCGACGGCAGGCATGTCGCGGGAGAGGAACGTGCGGTCGGTGCCGATCGAGTTGCCGCACAGCGGCGCCTTCTTCGGCTCAGGGATGTGACCGCGGATGTAGTCGAGCACCAGCGACTCGGCCTCGGCGAGCGTCACGCCCTCGCCGAGCTCGGGCAGCAGCCCTGAGGCGGTGTGCATCTCGCGCACCACCTCCGACATCTGCTCGAGCGCCTCGGACGGGGGCTTGATGACCACGTCGACGCCTTCGTCCAGCTGCCGCAGCTCGCTGTCGGTGACGACGCAGGCGACCTCGATGAGCGC
Source organism: Nonomuraea recticatena (assembly GCF_039533245.1). Taxonomy (NCBI): domain Bacteria; kingdom Bacillati; phylum Actinomycetota; class Actinomycetes; order Streptosporangiales; family Streptosporangiaceae; genus Nonomuraea; species Nonomuraea recticatena. The sequence continues at coordinate 48,567 of NZ_BAAATE010000010.1, forward strand.
GTCGCGCCCCAGGTCGAGCCCGGTCATCTCGCAGTCGATCCAGACCAGCAAGTCACTCATACGATCAATCTCCTCGCCCAGCGGCTCGGAGCTATCCGCCGCTCGCTCATTAACCCCAGCCTAGTGCCCTGGTCAGGACAGCTTGAGAGAGTTCAACACCTGAGTGACGACACCGGTGTCCAGGTTGTCGGGAACCGAAGCGTACAGCAGCGCGGGGCGCTTGCCCTCGCCCCTGTCGACCACCACGACCGCGCCCCGCTCCTTCTTCCACTGGTAGCCGTTCTTCTCCGACTCGGCGGTGAAGTCCAGCTCGTACTCCAGCACCCAGCCCTTGTGGCCGTCGACCGTGATGGCCTTGTCCTGGAGGATCTTGCGCTCGTGCTTGATCGGGTAGAAGCGGCTGCCGAAGTCGATGAAGACGGTGGCGACGGTGCCACGCAGCCCCTGCACGCCCTCGTAGGGGTAGATCGCGTGGAGCTCGCCCGAGTAGATGCTCCCCGTCCAGTCGCTCTGGCCGTCGTACTTCTCGTGCGAGATGGCCCGCGACCCGGCCAGCCACTGCTGGGCGTTGGGGTCGGGCGAGTTGATCTCGGCGGACTTGGGGACCTCCCACGGGTCGCCTGGAGCGGCGAAGGACAGGCCGGTCCTGGGATCGGTGATGCGGCCGCCCGAGGCGGGGGGCAGCTCGGCGCCGGGGCTCTGCGGCGTCTGCGTGGGCGACTCGCTGGGTGTCGGGCTCGGCGAGGGGGCAGGCTCGCTCTGGCTGGCGCTCGGGACCGGCTCGGGGGTCGGCTGGGCCGTCGTCCCGCTGCTCCTGTTGACGAGGAAGATCGCCGCGCCGGCGATCAGCGCGAGCACCAGGACCACGCCGATCCCGCCGAGTACCCACGGCAGCGCGCCGCCGCCCGACTTGGGCGGCTGGCCGAAGTCGGGCCTGGGCATCTGCGCGGTTCCGCCGCCCCACGGCTGCCGGCCGTACTGCTGGGTGGGGGCGGCAGGCCAGCCGCCGCCCTGCGGCGCCGGCCCCTGCGCCCAGCCTCCGCCGGGCGCGGGGTGCTGCCCCTGCGCCGGGTACGGCTGCGAGGGGGCGGCGTTGCCCCCGTGATACGGCGTGCTCCCCACCACGGGGGCGTGCGGCTGGTGCGGGGAGCCCGCCTGCGGAGGCCCCGCCTGAGGCGCTCCTCCCTGAGGCGACCCTCCCTGAGAAAAGCCTGCCTGAGGAGACCCCGGGGGCGGTCCTGCCTGCGGAGGCGTGGACTGCTGGGCGCCTGACGGCCGCTGCTCCATCGGGTGCGTGGCGTCGGTCCACTGGGCCCCGTCCCACCACCGAAGCTGCGGCGAGCCGTAGGGGTCGGGGTACCAGCCTGCGGGGGTCTGCGTGGTCATGGCCGTCAGACTAATAACAACCGCTTTGTCGTGGGTAGATCAGCACTTATAGGTGAATGTCGCTTTGTCCTCGATCTTCTGTCCCTGGGGGATGGGTGACAGGACGCGTAGGCGCGCCGTGAGCTTGGCGGTGGCCTCGCCCTTCACCGTCCACCTCAGCTGCACCGTGTGGGTGGTCTTGCCCGAGGGCACGGTCTCGGTCTGCTCGATGGGCTCCTTCCTGTCGCTGCGCAACCACTGGAAGGTGACCCTGCCCGCCTCGCCGTTCGTGACCAGGCTCCCCGTGATCGTGGCGGTCCTGCGGCAGCCCAGCGTCTTGGGCGCGCTCACCGTCGCCGCCCGCACGACCAGATCGGGTGAGGAGCGCACAGAGAGCCACGCCAGCACCGCGCCCGCGATGACCAGCGCGAACACCGCGGCCGAGACGACCGCTCTACGGCGCCTGGCTCTGCCGGCCTTCTTCGCGCGCATGCCGTGGCGGGCGGGACCTCCGGGTCTCGAGCCGTCCCTCCAGATCTTCTCCGCGGTGGTCTCGCCGTGGGCGGCGGCGGGAGTGACACCAGGGCCGAAGTGCACGGGCTCCTGCGTGGGGCCAGGGACCCTCAGCATCGTGGCGATCTCGCCCTCGTCCCTGACCTGCGGGCCCGCGCCGCCAGGCGAGGCGGGCGGCGACCAGCGGCGGGCGGTCTCGGCGAGCAGGTCGCGGCTGATGAGGCCGCCGGGCAGCGCGTCGCGTCCGGCCAGCAGGCCGTCCCTGGCCGCGGGCAGACCGCGGGTGGTGGCGGTGACCGCCGCCCGCTCGAACAGCTCCGCCGCGCCCCGCGCGCCCGAGGCCCAGGTGGCGGCCAGCCCTCTGGCCAGCGCCGCCCAGGCCGTGACGTCCCGTTCGGGAGCGGGCGGTAACCCTCTGACCGCGTCGGCGAGGCCGCGCTCGCCCAGCAGGGTGGCCCCGTCCTCGGCGACCAGCACCGTGCCAGGGTGGAAGGAGCCGTGGGCCAGCCCCGCCGCGTGCAGGGCGGCGAGCGTCTGCGCGCTCTCCACCAGCACCGCCGCGGCGCTGGCGGGGTCCATGGCGGGCGCGCTCAGCAGCTCCGACAGCGTGGGGGAGACCGCGTGGGCGGCAAGCAGCCACACCTCTTCCCCCGCCGTCACCAGGTCGGCGATCGGCACCAGCCCGGCCATGCCGCTCTCCGCCAGCCTGCGATCGACGATCACGGCCTGGACGAGGCGCTCACGCGCGCCCGGCGTGAGCAGAAGCCCGGGATCGAAGCGCAGGGCGCCCGCCCTGCGCCCGTCTGGCCCCGTCGCCTCGACCCACGTGCCCAGCTCCGTCGCCCTGATCCTGTCGGAGAGCAGGAATCCGGCGATCATGCTCATGAATCCCCCGGTCGCTCGCCCCCGCTAGCTCTTTCTCCTGTGCCGCCCCGCGACGCGGCGTTTCACCGCCAGTGTGACCGGTACCGCGCCAGACGTCACCAGTCCGAGCGCGAGCAGAGCGGCCGGCGCCTTCGCGATCACCTCCGCGGGGCTCTCGGTGACCCTCGGCCCGTCGGTGTCCTTCGAGGTCGGCTCGCCCGGCGACTCGCCGGGCGACTCCGGGTCAGGGGTCTCTTGCGGCGTCTCGGAGGAGCGCGTCTCCGAGGGGCTCGGCGGGGGCGGAGGGGGAGGCGGAGGGGCCGCGGTCGTCGCGGACTGCGAGGGCCTGCTGGACGGCGGCGGCGCGTCGTTGTCCGCCTTGCCGCGCAACGAGGCGTCGGGCGTAGGCGTGGGAGTGGGTGTCCTGGTCGCCTTCGGCCGCGGCGGCGGGGGAGAGGCCCTGATCGGCCGCTTCGACGGCGTGGGCGTGGGCGTGGCGGTCGGCGCGACCGCGGCCACCGTCGGTGGAGGCGTGGTCGTGGTGGTGGGTGCCGCCTCGGCGGTCGGTTCGTCCTCCGTGGGCTCCTCCGAAGCCGGCTCCGAAGCCGACTCCGACGGCGAGGGCGCCTCGATCAGCGAGGTCGGGGCGCTCGGTGTCGCGGGTGAGGTCTGCGCCCGCAGCGCGGGGTCGTCCTCGCCCGAGGTGAGCAGCACCGTGGTGACCGTGCCGATCACCGCGACCAGCCCGATGCCGACCATCACCTTCACACCCAGCTTGGCCAGCAGGCGCTGAGGCTCGGCGAACGTCGTCTCCGCCAGCGACGTGCCGGTGTCGGCAGGCGCGTCCGGCGCCTCGGGGAAGAGCACGAGCAGCAGCCCGGCCAGGCGGGCCAGCCGCCGCCTGCCCCGCTCCTCCCAGTCGGGACCGAAGGCTCGCGCCGCCACGCTCTCCAGCTCGGCGAGGAAGGCCTCGGCCGAGGGCGGACGCTCCATCGGATGCTTGGACAGGCCCCTCTCGACGAGGGGCTGCAGCGCCTCCGGAACCTCTTCGATCGGCGGCGGCGTGACGTGGTGCTGCCTGGCCAGCGCGGGAACCGTCGCGGCGCGGAAGGGCCGCATGCCGGTGAGGCACTCGAAGAAGACGATCGTCGCGGCGTAGACGTCGCCCGCCGCAGTGGCGGGGCCGCCCGACCACTGCTCGGGCGCCATGTAGGCGGGCGTGCCCGCGGCGTTGACACCCTCGCCCTGCCGGACGGCGATGCCGAAGTCGACGAGCTTGCTGCTGCCGTCGCCCTGGACCATCACGTTCTCGGGCTTGAAGTCACGGTGGACCACGCCGATAGCGTGCGCCGCCGCCAGGCCCTGCAGCGCGCCCTTGAGCACGACCAGAGCCGCCTCGGGACCCGTCGGCCCCTCGGAGTCGAGCAGGGCGCGCAGGGAGACGCCGTCGATCAGCTCCATGATGATCGCCGCGCCCTGGCCGTCCTCGACGTACCCGATCAGGCGGACGTTGTGCGGACTGCGCATGCTGCCGAGCAGCCGCGCCTCGTGCCTGAACCTGGCCACGAAGCCGACGTCGTCGCGCAGGCTGTCGGACAGGTACTTGATCGCGACCTCGACGCCGTCGTGCTCGCGCCGAGCCAGGACCACCCGTCCTGACGCGCCGGTGCCAAGCTCGCGCACCTCGGTATAACCGGGGACCCCCCACCGGTCCATCAGACCACCTCGGATCTATCTGGGCCCCCACCCGTATCAGACGGAGCGTAGCTTAACGGCCCAGACCAAGATCAGGGGTGGAATTGTCGGTATCTGGCCGCTGATCGTCTGGTTTTGGACTCTCGGTCTCGGTCTGCGGACGGCACGCCGGGGTCTTCCCGCCTGCCGAGTCGCTCCCGTTGGCCGCCGCGGGGCTGGTGGAGGCCGTCACGCCCCACGCCGATCCGCACGGCGTCCCCGCGAAGGTGAAGCTGACGGTCCTGGTGTAGGCGGTCTGTCCCGACAGGTCGAGCGACTCGGTGTGCTGGACACCTCCCGCGAGGGTGAAGGTCACGCTGAGCCGTACCGGCTGGGTGCCGGTGGTGGCGACGCTCACCACGGCCGTCGCGCGGCCCCTGGCGTTGAGCGAGGCGCGGGCGACGGAGACCTGCCGCACCGCGGCCTCGCACGGCACCGCGGCCCTGGCGGTGGCCTGTCTGCCGCCAGCCCGCACGGTGACCGTCACCGTGCCGCCGCACGGGCGCCGGGCGAAGGTGTGGGTGACGTCCTTGGCGTAGGCGTCGCGGCCGGACAGCGAGGCGGAGGTGGTGGACACCCGCTCGCCGTTGAGCGCGAAGGCGGCCCATAACCCGACCGCGCCGGTGCCGTTCGTCGCCACGGAGACCCGCGCGGTCACGGCCCTGCCCGGCGCCTCGGCCATGTCGAGCGAGACACGCAGCCCCGTGACGTCCGTGGGGCAGGCGGGGACGGCCGCGCTGACCCTCGTCCGGCCGCCGGGAGCGGCGGGCGAGGTGGACACCGTGAGCCTGACGGTCTTGCCGCACGCGCCCTCACCGAGGTTGTGGCTGAAGGTGCGGGTGTAGGACAGGGCGCCGCGCACCTGACTGGTCGCGGTGCGCACGACCTGGCCGTCCACCGAGAAGCGCGCGGTGATCGTGACGGCTCCCGCGCCGCTGGTGCGGAGGGAGACGGTGGCCGAGGCGAGGAAGCCGGCGTCGACCGTCAGCTTGCCGACGTTCAGCGCCGACACCGCGGTCGGCGGCTTGGGCGTGGGTGTGGGGGTCGGCGCGGGCGTAGGTGTGCGTGTGGGAGTCGGGGTGGGGGTCGGGGTGGGCTTCGGCGTCGGGGGCTTGGCCGTCGGGGTGGTCTCGGGGTCCGGGTTCGGGGCCTCGCTCGTCGCGGGGTCCGGGTCGGGGGCGCCGCTCGCCTCACCGCCCGCCTCGCCGGTGGGCTCGCCGGTGGGCTCGTCCGTGGGCGCCCCGCCCTGCTCCCCTGCGCCACCACCCGTCTCGGAGGTCTCGGAGGGCAGCGAGGCGGGGCTTGGAAGCTCGGGGGAGAGGGACGGCGCCGCCGCCACCGTGTCCACCGTCGTGGCGGGCGGCTGCTGCGCGCCGGCCAGCACGTACAGCGTGGCCCCTGCGGCGACCACCGCCGCCGCGCCGCCCACCAGCAGCCGCCTGCTGTTGCGCCGCGCGGCGTCGAAGACCGTGCGGAAGAACGTCGAGCCCGCGGCGGGAGGAGGCGCTTGCGGCAGCGGCAGCAGGAAGGCCAGCAGGGCCACGAGCGCGGCCAGCCGCCGCCTGCCCCGCTCCTCCCACTCCTCGCCGTAGGCCGCCACCGCGGCCTCCTCCACCTCGGTCACGAACGCCGCCGCGCTCGTAGGGCGCTCGGCAGGATCCTTGGCCAGGCCGCGCCCGATCAGCTCCCGCATCTCCTCCGGCGCGTCATGGACGGGGACAGGCGCGTGCAGGTGCTGGTAGCCCAGCACGTGCGACTCCGTCGAGCGGTAGGGCCTGTGTCCTGTCAGGCACTCGAAGAAGACGACCGTGGCCGCGTAGACGTCGGTCGCAGGGGAGGCGGGCTCGCCTGACCACAGCTCGGGCGCCATGTACGGAGGGGTGCCCGTGGCCCTGGTCGCCGTGCCCTGCCGTACGGCGATGCCGAAGTCGACGAGCTTGCTGACCCCGTCGTCCCTGACGATCACGTTCTCGGGCTTGTAGTCCCTGTGGACCAGCTGCGCGGCGTGCGCCCGCTCCAGGCCCAGCAGCGAGCCCTTGAGCACGACGAGCGCCGCCTCGGGGCCCGTCGTGCCGTTCTCGCGCAGTAGCGCGCGCAGGGAGACGCCGTTGACGAGCTCCATGACGATCGCGGCGCCCTCTGGCTCCTGGACGTACTCCCACATCCTGGCGATGTGCGGGTCCACCAGGGTGGTCAGGAGCTCCGCCTCGGCCCTGAAGGCGGCCAGCGCCCCTGGCTCCCGCCGTACGCGCTCGGACAGGTACTTGATCGCGACGTCGGCGCCCGTGTCGTCGTGCACGGCGAGGACGACCCTGCCGCTGCCGCCCGAGCCGAGCTGACGCACCTCGGTGTAGCCGGGGACGCTCCATTCCATGGCGCTCTCCCATCAGGAGTGTGGCCCACCTGATGAGACGACTGAACTGGCGTCCTGGTTTGCTGTCAACGGTCCCTAATGTGGGCGGGTGTCGCTGTGTCCCCTACGAGCACGGGATCGGGCACCGGCGCGCCCCACGACGAGACCACCGGCAGGACCCCCGCCCAGACAGGAAGCGCGTAGTCCTCCTCCTCGTCCTCCGGCGCACCCGAGCGCACCTTCACCGACGCCTCCTCCAGCGACAGGGCCAGCACCGCGGTGGCCGCCAGCTCCTTACGGGTGGGCCGCCTGGCGTAGTCCCACTGTCCCGGCGCCAGCTGCTCGGTCAGCGCGCGCAGCCCGTCCATGCGCTCCTGCTCGTCGGTGACCAGTCTGGCCTCGCCGTAGACGATGGCCGAGCGGTAGTTGACGGAGTGGTTGAAGACCGAGCGCGCCAGCACGATGCCGTCGAGATGGGTGACCGTCACGCAGACCTGCTGACCCTGCCCCGCGCGCAGCGACCGGGCGCCGGTGGAGCCGTGAAGGTACAGCGTGTCGCCGATGCGGCCGTAACCTGTCGGCACCACCATGGGGTGACCGTTGACCACCACGCCCAGATGGCAGATGAGCCCGCTGTCGAGCACCTCGTAGAGATCGTTCCTGTCGGTGCCGCCGCGGTGCTTCTCACGGCCGAGCGTCGTGCGGGGTGTGGTGGAGAGCATGCTGTCACGGTATTGAGATAGTGGACCTGTCGTTAATGTCCACTAATAACCGCTTCTTGGGGACCACTTCCTTGCGCACGCTCATCGACCTGCCCATCTCCCTGTCGAGAGACGCGGCGCTGCCGCTCTCGGTCCAGCTGGGCGACTGGCTGCGGGGGGCCATGCGGGCGGGCGCGCTCACCGCGGGGACCCGCCTGCCGTCCTCGCGCGGGCTCGCCGCGCAGCTCGGCGTCAGCCGGACGGTGGTCACGGAGGCCTACCAGCAGCTCTACGCCGAGGGATGGCTGGAGGGCAGGCACGGCTCGGGCACCTTCGTGGCCGACCTGCCGGCCGACGCCGCGCCGCGCGCCCCGCAGGAGCTCCCCCCGCCCGAGACCAGGCAGGTACGGCAGGCGCCGCTGATCGACCTCACCCCAGGGAAGCCGTGGGTGCGGGACTACGACGCGGCGGCATGGAAGCGGGCCTGGCGGAAGGCCGCCGACCTGCTGCCCGTCGGCGATCCCGACCCGTACGGCCTGCCGTCCCTGCGCGAGCTGCTCGCCGAGCACCTGCGCAGGTCCAGGGCGATCGCGGTGGGCCCGGAGAACATCCTGGTCACCAGGGGCACGGGCAACGGCCTCGACCTGGTCGCCCTGGCCCTGCTCGGCCCCGGCGCGAGGGCGGGGGTCGAGGACCCCGGCTACCGCGTCGCCCGCAACGCCTTCGCGGCCAGGGGCGCCACGATCGTGCCGTGCCCCGTGGACGAGGACGGCGTCATCGTGTCGGGGCTCCCCTCCGACCTGCGCGTCCTCTACACCACCCCCGCCCACCAGTACCCGATGGGCGGCCGCCTGCCCATCCCGCGCAGGGAGCGGCTGCTGGCATGGGCGCGGCGCACGGGGGCCATGGTGGTCGAGGACGACTACGACGCCGAGTTCCGCTACGACGTGGCTCCGCTGCCCGCCCTCTACGGCCTCGACCCTTCGCGCGTCGTGCTCCTCGGCACGCTGTCGAAGTCACTGGCCCCCGACGTCGGCGTGGGCTGGCTGGTGGGCGAGCCCGCGCTGCTGAGCAGGATCGCCGAGATCCGTCAGAACCTGTCCGACCGCACCAGCGGCCCTGTCCAGCAGGCGGTCGCGACCCTGCTGGAGCGCGGTGACCTCGACAGGCACCTGCGCAGGATGCGGCTGGAGTACGCCCGCCGCCGCGCGGCCGTGGTCGAGATCCTCGGCCCTGTCTGCCGCCTGCGCGGCGACACCGCAGGGCTGCACGTCCTGGCCGAGCTGCCGCCGTCCGTGGTGGAGGAGATCGTCGTCGCCGCCGCCTCCCGTGGTGTCCTGCTGGACACCACCGTCCGTCACCACCACGCCGAATCCCACGTGCACGGCCTGGTCATCGGGTACGGCTCGGCCTCGCTGCCCGAGGTGCGGCGCGGCTGCCGGATCCTCGCCGAACTCGTCGCCTGCGCCGGCTAGGCGGGGCCCCGCTGGCTCCACTTGATCTCGTACGCCTTGAACGTGAAGGGCTTGCCGTCGACCGTCGCCGTCAGCTCGGCGTCGGTGGTGTTGACCATCACCATCTGGTTCGGCTGGGCCAGCACCCGCACCTTCGGGTCGCTGGTGGTCACCTGCTCCAGCTTCGCGTTGGTGGGGAACCACTTGACGAACCCGCTGAGCAGCCCCGCCATCGGCATCTCGTCGCCGCGCCCCGGCACCCACACGCAGCCGTGGCACTCGCCGGCGGGCTTCTTCTGGGGGTTCCAGTACAGGGCGGTGGTGACGCCGCTCCTGGCGAACTCCATCATCGCCGTGGCCTGCACCGCGGCGACCTTCTCCTCGCTCCACCCGGTGTTCTCGGGCTCGACGTAGTACTCGGCCCACCACACGGGCAGGTCGCCGCTCTTCTGGCGCAGCCACGTCGTGATCGCGGAGAACTTCGCCGTCGCGCCGAACTCGTCGGGCAGCGGCTGCTCCTGCTCCTTGGTCATCGTGGCGCCGTCGACGACGACGAACTCGGCGCCCTTCTTGTGCTTGATCCAGTACTCGATCGCGTCGAGTACCCGCTGGTCGACCACGCCCCACGGCCCGCTGACCTCCGAGGTGCCGATCCTGGGATCGTGGTGGTCGATCGGCACGTAGGGGCCGCCCACCTTGATCTCGGGGTTCACCTTCTTGAGCGCGTCGTAGACCTTGTTGTAGAGCTCGGTGTAGGCCTCGGCGTCCCACCTGTTGGCGGCCTGGTTCCAGAAGCCCTTGAACTCGTTCCACACCATGAAGTGCTTCACGGTCGGATAGCGCTTGGCGACGGTCGCGGCCAGCTTGGCGTAGTCGTCGAAGTGCTCGCGCTTGGGCGCGGTGGTGTGGTTCTTGGACCAGTCGGTACGGCCGGCGGTGCCGCCCTTCATCCAGTCGGGCGCGCAGCACAGCGTGATGACGGGGATCGAGCGGGAGTCCGACATCATCTTCATGCGGCGGTCGAGATCGCGGAAGTCGTACCTACCGGGGCTCGGCTCGGGGTTGCCCGCGCCCCAGCCCATGATGTGCTGGTTCTGCAGCATCGGCTCACGGGCCAGGATGCCGACGGCGGCCTCCCTGACCTCCGGGGTGTCCTGGTCGGCGCTGTACTGCGTGTGGGTGACCCCCCAGCGCGGCCAGTCCTCGGTCGCGGGCGGGGCGCTCAGGCTGGGCGCGGCCTGCGTGGGCGGGATCGTGGCCTGCTCGCCCGCGGAGCTGTTCGTGGTGCCCGCGTAGATCATGATCCCGGCGACGAGAGCCACCGCGACGATCCCGGCTGCCAGAGCGATCGGCCAGGGGGAACGCCTGTGCGCGTGTCGGCCGTTCGTCGGTATCACCGGGATCCTCCTGCACCGTTCCACATGACGAAGCCGGGTCATAGAGCCCGGCGTCTCTCCAAGGTAACCGCCGGGGTTGCAGGACGCTTGAATCTTCCACTAAGGATTAGCTGGGATTCGGCGGCCGCTGTCCTCCTGCCGGCCCGGGCACGCCAGCATAACGGTAGGGGACAGGTGCCCGACCAGGCTGAACGACCAGCAGCGTGCCCGGCTCCTCGGTGTAGAAGGCGGACTCCACGGCGCCCGCGACGTCCTCGGCGGTCAGCAGAGGGAAGCCCGCGCCGACGAACATGTCGCGCTGCGAGGCGACCAGAGGGGTGTCGGTGAAACCGGGGCAGACGGCGCCGATCCTGATGCCGTCGCGGGCCAGCGGAGCCGCCAGCGCCCTGACCAGTCCGACGACGGCGTGCTTGCTCATCGTGTAGATCGGATCGCCGTCGAAGCCGACCAGGCCCGCGAGGGAGGCCGTGACGACGATCGCGCCACCGCCCGCCCTTTTGAGGAGCGGCACGGTGGCGGCGACGCCGAAGACGACGCCGTCGACGTTCACGCCCATGGCGATGCGGTACTGCTCGAGGTCGAAGTCGGCCAGGTCGACGCCGCTGGAGATGCCCGCGTTGAGGTGGACCAGGTCGAGCCTGCCGTACCTCTCCTCGGCCAGCTCGGCCGCGCGCAGCGAGGTGTCGCGCTCGGTGACGTCGCCGGCCAGCCAGACGCCGCCGACCTCCTTGGCCATGCGCTCGACGCCCGCCTCGTCGCGGTCGAGGAGCACGCAGCGCGCCCCGCCCGCCGCCATCCTGCGAGCGACGGCGGCGCCGATGCCGCTGGCCGCTCCGGTGATGAGAACCACGCTGCTCATCGGGTCACTCCTTGTGGGTCGTCCGCTGCCGCGGAGGAGGGTCAGGCGGGGCCGTCGTCGAGCGCGCGGTGCGCGCGGGCGAGCAGGGTGGGCACGGCGGCTCCGATGCGCTCGAACCCGTCACCCACGGTCTTACCCTGCCTGAACCTGGCGTGGATGCCCTCCACGATGACGGCGAGCTTGAAGTTGCCGAAGGCCACGTAGAAGTCGAGGTCGCCGAGGTCCCTGCCGGAGACCTTGGCGTAGTGGGCGGCGAACTCGGCGGCGTTCAGGAAACCCGGGGCGAGCGTGACGTCGCCTGCCACGGGGATCGACGCGCGCTCCTCGTCTCCGGGGTCGTGCCAGTAGGTCAGCGTGAGGCCGAGATCGGCCAGGGGGTCGCCCAGCGTGGACATCTCCCAGTCGACGACCGCGAGGATCTCGGGAGGATCGGGCCTGACGAGCGTGTTGTCGAGCCGGTAGTCACCGTGCACCAGCGTGGCGGCGGAGGCGGAGGCGGAGGGCAGGCGGGCGCGCAACCTGGCGACCAGCGCGTCGTAGGCGGGCTCATGACGGTCGGCCGACCGTTCCCACTGCTGGCACCAGCGCTCCAGCTGGCGCGTCATGTACCCGTCCGGACGGCCGAAGTCGCCCAGCCCGACCGCGCGGTAGTCCACGGCGTGGATCTCGGCCAGCACCTCGGCCAGGCGCTGCGACAGCCGCCGCGTCTCCTCTGGCCCCGGGGTGGACAGTTCCTGCCTGTTGCGGACGGCGGCGCCTTCGACGTACCCCATGAGGTAGAACGGGGCGCCGATCACCTCCTCCTCGGCGCAGAAGGCCACCGGCTCGGGGACCGGCACGGGGGTGCCGTGCAGGGCGGAGATCACGCGCCACTCGCGGCGCATGTCGTGCGCGGTGGGCAGCACGTGGCCGAGCGGAGGGCGGCGAAGGACCACGCTCCGCCCCGCCGTCTCCACCAGATACGTGAGGTTCGATCTGCCACCGGAGATCAGCGACACCGAGACCGGCTCGCCCGCCGAGGGGACGTGCTCGCCCATCCACGCGACCAGCCGCGGCCAGTCAATGCCAGGTACCGTCATGGGACCCCATTAGAACTCGATTCGGTTCTCGCTGCCAAAGATTAGAGTTCCCTAAATTTGCACCGCATCGTGATCCCCCACCTCCATCCATCCTTTAACGTTGCTGTACATCGCCGTTTCCATGCTGACCGGCGACCGGGGAACCGCACACCCCAGTAGGAGCTCATGCGCATCACACTTGTACAACCCCGTGACCTGGGGCAGCCGGAAGTGACCCGGTGGCGGGCGTTGCAGGAGGCGGACGCCGCGTTCGACAATCCCTTCCTCTCGCCCGAGTTCACGATCACGGTAGGCGAGTTGCGCGAGCAGACCCGCGTGGCCGTCGTCGAGGACGGCGGCGAGCTGGTGGGCTTCTTCCCCTTCGAGCGCCATCCCCTCGGCATCGGCAAGCCGGTGGCCGCGGGGCTGACCGACGCCCAGGGTCTGGTCCACGCCAAGGACGCGGAGATCGACCCGCAGGCCCTGATCAGGGCCTGCGGCCTCAGCGTCTTCGAGTTCGACCACCTGGTGGCGGGGCAGCCCCTGCTGGCCGAGCGGCACACCCTCTACCCCTCGCCGATCATCGACCTGAGCGACGGCTGGGCCGCCTACACCGAGTTCCTCAAGGCCAACTCCGGCAAGACGTACAAGAGCACGCTGGCCAAGTCGCGCAAGCTGCAGCGCGACGTGGGCCCGCTGCGCCACGACTACGCCACCACCGACCCCGAGCCGCTGCGCGCGCTGCTGGGATGGAAGACCGACCAGTACCGCCGCACCGGCCGCACCGACAGGTTCGCCATCAGGTGGATCGTCGAGCTGGTCGAGCGCCTGCTGGCCACCCAGACCGAGAGTTTCGCCGGCGTGCTCGACATGGTCCACGTCGACGGCGCCCCGGTGGCGGGCCACTTCGGCCTGCGCACCCGCACCACGCTGGTCGGCTGGTTCCCCGCCTACGACACCGCCTACGCGAAGTTCTCCCCAGGGCTGATCCACCACCTCGCGATGGCCGAGGCCGCCTCGGCCGCCGGCATCCAGATGATCGACATGGGCAGGGGAGACAAGGAGTACAAGGAGAAGCTCAAGACGGGCGAGCTCCAGGTCGCCGAGGGACGGGTGGCCAGGGCCAGCGCGGGCGCGGGCGTCCACTGGATGCTCAGGGTCCCCGTGCGCAAGGCGCGGGGCGCGGTCATGGCCAACCCGTTGCTGCTCAAGACGGCCGACAGGGCGCTGAAGACCTACGGCCGGCTCCGCACGGCGTTGTCGGCGTGAGCCCAGAACGGGCGTTCGCGGCACGCACCGGCTGTCACTGCCTGCTGCTTCCCTCCAACAGGCTCGGGCTCTACCTCGCGCTGCGCCATTTCTGTTCGCCTGGGCAGCGGCTGCTCATGTCGCCCATCTCGGCCGACGAGATCCTCTTCCTGGTGCTCGCGGCGGGCCTGCGCCCGGTCATCGCGCCGGTGTCGCGCCGTACCGGCAACATCGACCCCTCGCTGGTCGATCTCTCCACCGTCGACGCGGTCCTGACCACCAACCTGTACGGCCTGCCCGACGACGTCGAGGCGTTCGCCGGCAAGGTCCTCATCGAGGACGTCGCCCACGCGATGGAGACCACGGTGGCGGGCCGCCCGCTCGGCACGTTCGGCCAGGCGGGGGTCTTCAGCCTGTCCAAGCACCCTGGCGCGGGCTCGGGCGGCGTGCTCGCCCTCCAGGACGCCACCGCCGCCAAGGCGGTGAAGCAGGACCTCGAGCGGCTGCTGCGGCCCGGCGCGTTGCGCGCCGAGCTGCTGAGCGTGGCCACCTCGATGGCACGTCAGGTGGCGCTGCGCCTCGACCTGGTCCGTCCCGCGCTCGCGCTCGCGCGCCTGCTCGGCATGGAGGAGGAACGCGAGGGCTACCGCATCAAGCTCCGCGCCGCCGAGCTGGCCGCCGCCACGGCCCAGGCGCCCTCGCTGCCGCCCTTCGACCCATGGGTCCGCGCCGACCTGCACTCCTACAGGACCGCCAAGGGCCCCCTCGCCCGCTGGTACCAGTCACGGAGGGTGGCCAAGATCGAGGGTGAAAGGCCCAGGCGGCTGCAGGGCGTGCGAAGCCTCGCCGCGCTGCCCAGCGTGGCGGAGGGCGTGCTCGACCAGCTGGACCAGCCGCTGTTCAGGGTGCCGCTGCTGGTGAAGGAGCGCGACCGGGCCATCGCCGCCCTCGAAAGGCGCGGCGTGGCCACCGGCTATCTCTACGACCCGCCCTACGACGACTACGCGCCCTCCTTCACTCAGCCCTCACCCTCGCCCTCCGCGGCCAGGTGGTGGGCGGGGCACGTGCTGCCCGTCGATCCGGTCTACGCCCACAGGGCGCTGCCGGTCCTGAAGGAGCTCACCCCCGCCTGACGGCCTCCGATGCTCAGATGCCCTTGAGGAACCCGCCGTCGACCGCGAACTCCGAGCCCGTCGTGCTCGCCGAGCGCGGCGAGGCCAGCAGGGCGATCACGTCGGCGACCTCCTGCGGCTCGACCAGCCGTCCGGTGGACAGGTTCATCATCTGCGGTGCCACCGTGTCCATCACGCTGTCCCTGTCGGAGCCCGTGGCCCCCGCGAGGATGTCGGCCGCGCCGCCCTCCTCTGTCCACCAGGCCGTCCTGACGGGGCCGGGGCTGACGGTGTTGACCCTGATGCCCTGCGGCGCGTACTCCTCCGACAGCGCCTTGGAGACGTTCAGCAGGGCCGCCTTCGCCGCCTGGTAGTCCACGTTCATCGGGCCGGGCTGGCGGACCATGCCGGTGGTGACGTTGACGATCGACCCGCCGCCGCGCGCCAACAGGTGCGGGATGGCCGCCCGTACGGCCCGCACGACCGCGAACAGGTTGAACTCGAACATCGTCAGCCAGTCGGCGTCCGTCGGGGTGAGGAAGGCGAAGCGGGGCAGCTTCACGCCGGGCGGAGGGCCACCGGCGTTGTTCACGAGGATGTCGAGCCCGCCGTAGACCTCCACGGCGCGCTCCACCGCCGTCGCCGGGCCCTCGGGGTCCATCAGGTCCACGGCGGCGTGCGTGAGCCTCGGCCCCGCCAGCGCGTCGAGCTCAGGGCTGCTCTTGCGCGAGACGGCCACGACGGCGGCGCCCTCCTCCAGCAGGGTGGCGACGGTGGCGAGACCGATCCCCTTCGAGGCGCCGGTGACGACCGCGACGCGGCCGGAAAGCTGCAGGTCCATGGGAGAGCCTTTCAGTGTGTGCTGTGTGCACCTCTGAAACACCGCTCGCCTCAGATCGGTTGCACCTGTTTCGCCGGAAGCCGCCCATGGGTGAGCGCCCTGAGGAACCACTCGACGGGGCCGTAGCGATGGCGGCGCAGCCACCAGTGGCTGAAGGCGGCCTGCGCGGCGAAGACGGCGAGCGCGACCAGCAGCTCGAGCGGCGGGCTCACCTTGTCCACGAGCGCCAGGCCGTACCCCGTGAAGATCAGCGAGCAGATCAGCGACTGGCCGAGGTAGTTGGTCAGCGCCATGCGCCCAGGGGGCGCGAGCATCCGGCCGAGCGGCGTGATCCTGGGCAGCAGGCGCAGGAGGGTGGCGGCGTAGGCGGCGGCCAGCAGCGGCGCCGTGACCAGGTCGACCGCCTGGCCCAGCAGGCGCAGCACGACGCCCGAGCCGCTCCACGCCGAGTAGGAGTGGAGCGCCTGTCCCGCGATGCCCACCGTGAAGCCCGCCCACTGCAGCGTGCGCAGCATCCGCGGGTCGGGCCGCTTCAGCGTCGCCCACTTGCCGAGGGCCAGCCCCACCAGACAGGCCGCCAGGACGGCGGGCACCTGGAACAGCACCCGCAGCACGACGATGACCGACAGTTCGTGCAGGTGCTCACTGACGATCGTGGCGGGCCCGCCGCGCAGCAGGATGTCCGCGCCGAGAGCCTGTGCCAGGCCGCCCGAGGTGGCGCCGGGCACCCGCAGACCCAGCACAGCGGCCCCCGCGGCGGCGACGAAGGCCAGAGCGAGCGCCGCGGTCAGCGCCACGGCCAGCATCAGGGCCGCCTTCGGGGTGATTCCGCGCAGCACCAGCAGCGCGAGCCCGACCACCGCGTAGGTGGTGAGGATGTCGCCGGGGAAGAGGAACACCGCGTGCGCGAGCCCGAGCAGGAACAGCCCCGCCAGCCGTCGCAGGAACATCGGCACGAACGCCGCGCCGCGTCTGGCGGCCGAGTCGAGCTGGAGGGTGAAGCTGTAGCCGAACAGGAAGGAGAACAGCAGGTAGAACTTGTTCTCCATGAACATGGTCACGAACCAGCGCACGCCCCAGTCGAGCCCGCCGTCGAACCCGGGCTCGGGCAGCCCGCTCATGCGGTAGCCCGAGGCGAGGAAGGCGATGTTGACCATCAGGATGCCGAGGAGGGCGAAGCCCCGCAGCGCGTCCACTGCGGCGATCCTGTCCTCGGGGGCGCGGGATGGTGACCACATCAAGAGGACATCATCCCGCACCCTGAGTGTTTCCTGTGACTTTCGCGACCTACTGGAACATGTTCAGACCGATGTAGAGGAAGCGCTCCACGATCACCCCGACCGCGAGCAGGAAGGCGGGCACCGCCACCATCAGCAGGCGCCTGCGGGCCCTGGGCGCCTTGTCCCTGCCGTGCAGGCGGATCACCTCGTAGGCGAAGAGCGTCAGCCAGGTGACGCCGAGCGCGAGTACGCCGACCAGGTCCCACGGTGAGCCAGGATCACCCGGACCGCCGCTGACGTAGCGAGGGTCGGGGATCTCGGAGCCCTTGACGAACTTCTTCCACGTGTAGAGCGCCGCGTCGTCGTTGGAGTAGACCTTCTTGATCTCCTTGGACCTGTCGAGGGCGGCGACGAACCTGTCGTACCAGTCGGCGGGGAAGCCCTCGTTCAGCTGGAGATAGGCGGCCTGGCCCCGCGTGACGGCGAGGAAGGTGTTGCGCTCGCCGGCCTTGAGCGTCGCGACCGCCTCGGTGATGTTGGCGGGATCCTTGTGGACCAGCGCCTGCTGCGTGAAGTCGACCTTCTCGAAGTCCTTCTCGCCCCACGGCAGGATCGGCGTCGTCTCGGGGCCCACCTTGGGCACCAGGTAGAGCACTCTCGCGCTCGGCTTGTCGTGCGCGTAGACGTAGCGCATCGCGGCGACCTCGCCCGTGGTCACCCGCTCGAACTTCTCGTTGCCGTAGCGGGCGACGAGGAAGGCCATCGACAGCGCGAGCGCGACACACGCGGCCAGGACGATCGAGACGATCTTGGTGACCCGCGGGTTGAACCTGACGTTGCGCTGGCGGAAGGGCACCGTCTCCTCGCTGGCGTCCTCACTGTCGGCCGGCAGGTTGGGGAAGAAGGCGTAGGCGGCCAGCAGGCAGGCGCCGGGCAGCATGAACATGTAGACCCGCAGGCCCATCTCGCCGCCGTAGCTCTGCAGGCCCATGGCCAGCACGGGGACGCACAGCAGCACCAGCGCGGCCCTGTCGAAGACGCCGCGCCGCAGCCGCCTGAGCAGCCCCACGGCGGCCAGCAGCAGGACCGTGGCGCAGATGCCGAGACGCGTCTGCAGCACCAGGGCGTGGATCGGGTCGCTGCCCTGGATACGGTCGCCGGTGCCGCGCTGGAGGTTCTCCAGCAGCCTGCCGATGCCGCCGAAGATGGACTCCATGTTGCCCTGCCAGAACCCCACGGTCTGGTAGCTGATCCACGCCAGCACCACCAGCCCGAAGAAGAACGGCAGCGCCCACGTCAGGGAGGTCCGCTTGACCAGCAGGAAGGCGGTCAGGACGCCCAGCATCATGAAGGGCGTGATCTGGTGCGAGGCCGTCGCGGCGAACAGCAGAGCGATCAGCATCAGCAGCATCAGCAGCTTGTCGGCCCTGAAGGTGCCGGTGATGGCCAGCTCGCCCGGCAGCATCGAGTCGAGCCTGGCCAGCAGTTTGCGGACGCGGCCCTTGTCGGGCATCGGCTTCGTGCGCGGATCGACCTTGCCGAACCAGCGCAGCAGGATCGCCACGAACGCCAGGTAGAGGGCGAAGGTGAAGCCCTGAGGGGAGAAGTAGTCCTGGCCGATCCACTGCACGAGGATGAACAGCAGCGCGGCGAACCACCTGGCCCGCGTGGTCGCCACCACCTGGCGCAGGATGAGCACGAACGGCAGCAGGTAGAGCAGGTTCGACAGCAGCGGCGTCCAGTTGAGGATCGTCGTGAAGTCGGTGATGCCCGCCGCCTTGCCCACGAAGGCGAACAGCGCGAAGAAGCCGGGCCACGCCATGCGGGCGTCGAGCATGGGCGCGGTCTCGCCGGTTCTCGAGATGAAGTCGACGAAGCCCGCGTGCACGTAGGCGGTGGGGAAGCGCGGCACGTCGGCCACGATCGCCCCCGCTCCATGAAGGGCGAAGGTGATCGCGGCGATCTGGAACAGCAGCAGGAACTTGCGGTCGGTGCTCTGGGTGACCGTGACGAAGAACGAGACGATCATGATGACGATCGCGAAGAACGCGCTCAGCGGCATCGCGGAGATCAGCCCGAGGCCGCCGATGTCGGCGGGGTCCACCCCGCGCAGCGGGCCGGGGGAGACCCGCAGCGCCAGGACGTACATGAGCAGGCCCTCGAGGACCAGCACGACGGGTAGCCAGCGCGGCGCCCCTCGCACCAGCGACGCCAGGCGCGTCTGCTTCCCCTCGGGCGCGGCCTGCTGCGGCCTCCTGACGGGTACGGCGGGCGCCTCGGGGGCGTGACCGACCTTCACGGAGGCGGAGGGCAGCCGGAGCGCGACAGTGGTGTCAGCGACTCCCGGCGTCTCCTCGGCCTCGTCCTCGTCGCCTGTGGTGCTGCCGGCCTTCGGCGGCGTGGGAAGGCGTACGGCGGTGGTGATCTCCGTGACGTCCTCACCCGCGGCCGAGAAGTCGGGCAGACGCAGCGCGGGGTTGGTGTCCTCGTCGTCCACCTCGTACGACGCGTCGGCTCCGGGCTCCTCGCCGCTCTCGGACTCTTCCTCGGCGGGCTCGGACTCTTTCTCGGCGGGCCCGGTGTGCTCCCGTGCGGCCGAGTCGGAGGCCGGCTCAGCGGTCAGGGGCTGGCTCGGAGGGAAGGCCAGCTCGGTCGTCTCGGCCTCGGCATAGGTCGTCCCGGCAGCCTGCGGCTCGTCCGTCGTGGAGTCCGCCTCGGGCTGGTCCGGTGAGGAATCAGCCTCGGGCTCCTCCAGTGAGGAGGCTGCCTCGTCCGAGGTGGAAGCCGCCTCAGGCTCACGTGTGGAGGAGGTCGATTCGGGCTCAGCCGATGAGGAGGACGCTTCGGCCGGATCGGGGGCCGCTTCGGCGGCCGTCTCGGGCTCGTTCGCAACCGAGGTCTCCGCGGTCGCCTCGGACCCGGCCGGACTCTCGTCCTGCTCGGCCAGATCCTCGTCCGAGCCGACCGAATCCTCGCCCTGCTCGGCAGAGTCCTCGGTCGGGTCGGCTGAATCCTCGGGCGGCTCTTGCGGGCCCGAGCTCTCGGAGGCGCCGGGGCGGGTCTCGTCGGAGGCCGCCGGCTCAGAGCCCGTCGCCTCGGGACCGGTCTCGTCAGAGCCGGTCTCCGCGGCTTCGGTCTCCGCGGCTTCGGCATCTGCGGCTTCGGTCACCGCGGTGCCGGTCTCCGTAGTGCCGGTCTCCGTAGTGCCGGTCTCCGTAGTGCCGGTCTCCGTGGTGCCGGTCTCCTCGGAGTCCGTCTCGTCGGAGTCCGGCCGCTCGGAACCGGGTGCGTCCTGGTCGGTCGCGGCGGAGCCGGACTCTTCCGCGTCGGCGCTGGTGCTGGGGTCGGCCCCGGTGCCCACGGGCAGTGTGATCTTCGGGATCACTCCGGTGGCTTCGGGGTCGAAGTCGGGGTCCACAGGCTCCTCGACCTCCTCCACATCCGAAGCACTGGAAGCCTCGGACGTGCCCGTCGTCTCCGTTGTCATCTCATCGCCCGCCGGTTGCCTCACGTTGACCATCATGCGGCCTCAGGCGACCGCTGGGTGACACGATGCCGCCCGGTTTCGCCACCTTTGAGAACTTTACGGAGACTTCTGAAGATCAAAAGTGCGACCAAAAGTTCGCTGAAGAGCAGGCCGTACCCCACTGAATTCACGCCCACGAAGGGGAAGAGGGCCATGATCGACGCCAGCACCAGCGCGGCCAGCCCGATCTGCACCACGGCCAGCTTCCTCGCCTCACCCAGCGCACGCAGCGAGCTGAGGTAGACCTCGATCAGCACCCTCGGCAGGACGGCCAGCGCCATCAGCCGCAGCAGCGTCGTGCCCTCGGTGGCGAATTCGGAGCCGAAGACGGCCAGGATGAGGGGGGCGGCGAGGCAGGCCACGCCGATGATCGGCGTGATGATCAGCAGGGCCCGTTTCAGCGCCTGCCTGGCGTTGGCGGCCAGCCGCGAGCGGTCGAAGGAGCCCTCGACGGTGAGCGAGATCGCCATGTTCATGGCCAGCAGCTCGATCATGCAGCCCAGCGTGTGGGCCATGGAGAAGCGTCCGAAGGTGGCCTCGCCCACCCTGGCGGCGATCAGCACGGGCACCAGGTAGACGATCGCCAGCATCGACAGCGTGCCGGGGAAGTCGCCGGCCAGGAACCTGCCCATCTCGCGCAGCCCTGGCGGCCTCGCCTCGCCCGCGGTCTCGCGGACATGCTTGGGCACCTGGAGGCCGAAGATCAGGAAGTTGACGGGGATCAGCGCGATCGCCGTCGGGATCACCCAGGAGACGAAGATGCCGCCCTCGGGGAGCGAGCCCGCCAGCGCCACCAGCAGGCCCATCTTGACCAGGCCGAACACCAGGTTGTTCACCGGAACCCAGACGGCCTGGCGCAGGCCGGTGAGCGCGACGTCCTGCAGCGTGAACACCGACCAGACCAGCACCGCGCCCAGGAAGAACAGGCCGTGGCCGAGCCCGCCGAGCACGGAGTAGATCTCGCCCCACATGGGCAGCGTCAGCAGGAAGCCGATCGCGGCGACGCCGCCGGTCGCGGCGGCCATGCCGTACCCGCGCAGGATGACGTCGGCGGTGCGGCGCCCGGCGATCGGGATGTACCTGGCCAGCGCCCCCACGAAGCCGAGCGCGGTCAGGGAGGCGAACAGGCGCATCGCGGTGATGAGCGCCTGACCGCTGCCGAACTCCTCGGGGGTGTAGAAGCGGGTGGCGAGCAGCCAGTAGCCCATGCCGAGGACGGCGGTGATCCCCGTGTTCGCCATGAGCGCGTAGCCGTTGCGGAAGAGGGGGTTGCGCAGGTCTCGCAGGATCTTCTGCAGGACCGATCGATCAGACATTCCCTCGTACCCGCCGCAATCCGTACCTCGTCCTTCTGACGACCGCGTAGCCCTTGGTGAGCGCGCGTTCCCGCAGGTAGATCAGCGGGATCGCGCTGCCCTCGACCGCGCGTCTGAACATGCTCATGGTGGTGTGGCGGCCGATGGTGAGGCGGGGGATGGCCAGCAGGTCGTGGCGGTCGGCCGCGAGGGTGTTGTTCACCGCGCACGCCGCCCAGTAGCCGGCCTTGCGCACCTCGCGGCGCACCCGCGCGCTGGAGTAGCCGTAGGGGTAGGCCATCGTGGCGACAGGGGCGCCGATCCGCTCCTCCAGAAGGCCCTTGTTCTTGCGCAGCTCCTGGCGGAGCTCGGCGTCGGGCAGCTGGTCGAGCTGGGGGTGGCTGTGACTGTGGCCGCCGATCTCGATGCCGGTCTGCGCGATCTCGCGCGCCTGGCCCCAGCTGAGCATGTCGTCCAGCGGCTTGCCCGCGGCGTCCTTGCCCGCGTCGGAGACCCATCCGCTGGTCAGGAAGACCGTGGCGGGGAAGGTGTACTGCTCGAGCAGGGGCAGCGCGTGGGTGTGGAAGTCGGCGTAGCCGTCGTCGAAGGTCACCACGACGGGCTTGTCGGGCAGTGACCTGCCGTTGTTCTTGTGCACGGAGGCGACCAGGTCGGCCACCGTCAGGGGGGTGAAACCGTTGGTGGACAGGTAGTCGATCTGCTCGGCGAAGTCGCTCGTGCGCACCGCGTGCGGCCTGGTGTCCTGGTTGGGCCTGTCGGTGATCGAGTGGTACATGAGAATCGGCACACGGATCATGAACGCACCAGCTTCAGCCGTACGGAACCCACCACGTAACCCCAGGTCGTCCAGGCGAGCCCGACGACGATCGCGAAGGCTCTGCCGAGCCCCGAGACGTCGCCGCGCACCGCCTCGCCGAGCCCGCGCAGCGCGCCGAGCGGCAGCGCCTTCAGCGCGTGGGCCCGCTCGCTCTTCAGCCCGTCCTGGGTGCCCACGCTCTGCGTGACCAGGGCCTTGGACAGGCCCTCGGCGTAGCAGCGGGAGCGGAAGTAGCCGAAGGTGGCGCGCTGGGCGGGCACCTTGTGCCCGATGAGCGCGGCCGGCTCGAACAGCATGACCGCGCCCGGCTTGCGCTGGGAGAGCCTGATGCAGAACTCGGTCTCCTCACAGCCCAGCGGACGGCTCTTGCGCCCTTGGACGCTGCGGCCGATGCCGCTGTGGAAGCCGCCGACCTCGCCCACCGCCGTACGCCTGAAGGCGGCGTTGCCGCCCATGACGTTGCGGATCGGCGAGCGTACGGCGGGCATGCCGCGGTAGCTGCACCCCACGGTCCAGTCGAACTCGTAGGGGAACCACCGGGGCCGTCGCCCCGTCTGCCACAGCGGCTCTGTTCTGCCTCCGACGCCGACCACGGCGGGATCCTGGAAGCCCTCCTCCAAAGCCTCCAGCCATCCGGGGTCGGCCACGGCGTCGTCGTCGAGGTAGGCGACGATGTCGCCCGTCGCCACGTCGGCACCGGTGTTCTTGCCCCCCGACAGCCCCTTGTCATGGGTGTTCTCGACCACGACGACCCGCGGGTAGGCCTGCTTGAGCCTGAGCATCAGGTCCTGGTTGTAGTCGACGACCAGGATGATCTCGTGTGCGGGACGCCGCTGGAGCTCGACGGACTCGACGGCCTGCCTGATGTCCTCCCAGCGGTCCTCGGTGTAGACGCAGATGACGACCGAACTCTTCATGACCGACCTTTTTACGCCACACCCCGGTCGGCCGCGGGGCGGCTGGCCAGCTCGGGAACGGGCTGCGTGGGACGGCGGCGCCGCTCGCGCAGGATTGTCTTGAGCACGCGGATGCCGTCGCGGACGGCGTGCAGGTTGCTCTCACCGTGGATGCGGCAGCGCTCGTGGCTCGGCACCTCGTGCACGCGCAGGCCTGCCTTGGCGGCGCGCACGTTCATCAGCGTCTCCACCTCGAAACCGTCGCAGTCGAGGTCGAGCACGGGCAGGTGGCGGGCCCAGAAGGCGTTGTAGCCGTAGCAGAGGTCGGTGTACTTCGTCCGGTAGAAGACGTTCACCAGCGTCGTGAGGACCTTGTTGCCGAAGTAGCGGCTGAAGGTCAGGTCGTCGCTGCCGCCACCGGAGATGTAGCGCGAGCCCTTGACGAAGTCGGCGCCGGTGACCAGCGCGCCCACGAAGGAGATGATCTCGTGGCCGTCGGTGGAGCCGTCAGCGTCGATCATGACGATGATGTCGCCCGTGCAGGCGGCGAAGCCGGCGGCCAGCGCGTCGCCCTTGCCCTTGCCGGTCTGCGTTACGATCTTCACGTTGGGCCTGAGCTTGCGCGCCACGGCGACGGTGTCGTCGACGGAGTTTCCGTCGACGAGGATGATCTCGTCGATCCACTGGGGGATGGTGGCGAACACGTGCGGCAGGTTCTCCGCCTCGTTCATGGCCGGGACCACCACGCTGACCGTCGGCGAAATGGCCAGATGAGGTGTGAGGGGGGTGAACCGCTCGATCGGCGGCATAGATCGCAGGCCGGAGCCATTGATCTTGTGACCGTTGGTCTTGGTGATCTCGGGACTCATGGTGTGACAAATCCTTCCGGGACCTGGTGCTGCCGAACGGACCCGGGACCATCCGCGATCCTATGGATCATCAGGGATGGCAGAAGTGACGAACGGTGCATGAAGGGTCCAGTGGGGTGAGGGTGCCAATGGATGGTGCTGTGCTGCCGTGATGCCGGGTGATGCTGCTGGTGCGAGGGGTGGAGCGCGTTACCGCGCTCCTGAGGGTTCCTTGACGACGGTGTCGGGCGGCGAATCGGACTGCAGAGTCGTGCGCACTCGCCCGAAGCCCTTCAGCACGCGATCGGCCACCTTATAGAGAGACGGTCGATCCAGGACGATTGTTCGCGCCTTGTTGACAGGAGTCCTGCCGATCCAGTGGACGGCGGCCGCCG
Source organism: Nonomuraea recticatena (assembly GCF_039533245.1). Taxonomy (NCBI): domain Bacteria; kingdom Bacillati; phylum Actinomycetota; class Actinomycetes; order Streptosporangiales; family Streptosporangiaceae; genus Nonomuraea; species Nonomuraea recticatena. Next base: position 73,084 of record NZ_BAAATE010000010.1, read on the forward strand.
CGGACGGTCGGGAGACACGTCCTTCGGCGACGTAGAGGACGCCGCTCTTCAGCCAGTCCTTGTACTCCTTGCCGCCCTTGCCCATGTCGACGGCGTGCAGCCCGGCCTTCGCCGCGTGCTCGGCCATCTGCAGGTGGTGCACGATGCCGGGCGAGTACCGCGCGAACTCGGTGTCGTAGGCCGGGAACCAGCCGACCAGCGTCGTGGCCGTGCGCAGACCGAAGTGGCCCGCTACCGGAACGTCACCGGCGTAGAGCATGGTGAGGACACCCGCGAAGTCGTCAGAGCGCTCGGCATGCATGAGGTCGATGAGCTCGACGATCCACGGCTGGGCGAACCTGTCGACCCTGCCGGTCCTGCGGTACTGGTCGGACTTCCAGTTCAGCAGGGTGCGCAGCACGGCGGGGTCGGGCGAGGCGTACTCGAAGCGCAGCCGGCCCTGTTCCCTGCCGAGCTTGCGCTCCTTGTAGCGCACGGTCTTCAGGTTCTTGGGAGAGTTCGCCTTCACCTGCTCGATCCAGGAGTCGAAACCCGCGGTCAGGTCCATGATCGGAGCGGGCCTGACATCGGTCTCGAACGCCGCGAACGTCGGCTGGCCCGCGACCATGTGGTCGAAGTCGAAGACGCTGAGCTTCGCGGCCCTGAGCAGGGCCTTCGTGTCGATCTTCAGCTCGGGAGCCGAGATCAGGCCATGACACGTGGTGAGAAAGCCGCCCAGCGGCTTGCCGATGCCGAAGCTGTGGCGCTCGTAGGGGAAGAAGCCCGCGATCGAGTCGCCGTCGTGGACGACGGCCACCCGCACGTAGTCGCGCAGGCGGTCCATGGCCACCGCGAACTCGACAGAGAGAAAGGGGTTGTCCAGCGAGGGATCCGCCTTCTGCAACGCCCGCCATCGAGACCGCTCGGAGTCTCCCAGCTCGCCGGGGCGAACAATCGAGATGTTCACCGTGGCCCCGCCCCCTGTTCGCTCTGCATGCTCTTCCCCCGATACAACACGCGCAGTACGTACATGAACCCAGCGAGCACGGCGACTGTCGCAACGCCGGCCCTGGGGGACCATGCGTCGAACAGAAGCATGGCTTGGGCAAGGAGAACGTTAAGAACGAGACTTGCCGCGGCACCTACTGATAGTGCGGCAAGAGGATCACGATCCCGCAACAGTCCGACTACCGCTGCCCCAGGAACGACCAGAAGGAACAGAGAGATCAGAAGCGGGCGCAACGGCGTCTGGATGTCGGCGAGCGCGATCACCGCCCCCGCGATGCATGCTGCCGCGAGCGCCCATGTGAGCGCCCTCCACTTGCTGCCCATCTCCCTGACTCCTGGCTACTCGCTGGCAAAGGCCGGTTGATCGCCGTATTCATGGGATCAACCCCGCCATGGGCCCGTCAATGCCGACGTCTGGCGACCACTCCAGGTTTACCGGGCATGACGAGATTCCCATGTGTTATTCAACACATAGTCAAGAGCATGCCACGGGGAGCGTCCCCAAGCCATCTAGCTTGCCCTATGGCGGAGGGTCAGCGAGGCCTAAAGTCCGGTTTGTCCAATCTTGTCACCAAAATGAGTTCTTAATCATCTTGCGTCTCGTGCGAGGTTGTGCTGCTCGCCACACCGGGCGCCGGCGTCTCGGACGGGTCCTGCGAGGAAGGCGGGTCGTCGGTGGGCTCGGGCTCGTGACCGCCCTGGCCGTCCCAGGACAGGGCGCACGAACCGCCGCCGGCGTTCGAGCTGATCGTCACCGTTCCCGCGCCCGAGGAGCCGGGGTCGTTGACCGTCACCCAGACCGACGCGGACTGGCCGGCCTTGATCGAACCGGCGGAGGGGAAGACGTCGAGGCCGTCGGAGGCCCCCGCGCTCCAGGAGATCGCGGCGTTGCGGGCGGCCAGCCGTACGGTGCCCGCGCCGGCGACGCCACCGGGGCAGGTGACCGAGAGCCGCGCCGAGGGCGCGGCGGGCCGGGTGCGGCTGGCGGTGGGCGTGGGCCTGGTGGCCGAGGGCTGCGAGGCGGGGCTCTGCACGGGCCTGGCCGCAGGCCGCGTCTGCGGCGCCTGCCCCGTACGGCTCGGCGCGCCCGTCGGCTCGGCGCTCTCCTCGATGTCGTTCTGCAGCTCGGGCTCGGCAGAGGGGTCGGTCAGGGGATCGGTCGAGGGGTCGGGCTGAGCCAGAGCGGGCTCGGAGACGCTGGGCGAGGCGGAGGGGGCCATCCGCAGCGCGGCGGGCTCGGACTCTCCGTTCATCACGATCATCGCGCCGGTGGCGGCGAGCACGCAGGCGCCGACGGTGAGGACCGGCGCGAGGCGTCGCGGGCGCCTGCGCGAGCGGCGCTCGACCATCACGGGGAAGCCGGTTCTGTCGAAACTGTCGCCCCGTTCGGTGATCAGCGTGCGGGTCTGGTCGCGCTCGGGGCTGGTGCAGGTCTCGACGACGCGACGGCGCAGCGAGATCGGAGGGAAGGCGACGGGCACCATGTCGAGCAGCCTGCTCGCGGAGACGTGGCGGTGACGGCCCTCGGTGCAGACCTCGCAGCCGCCGATGTGTCCGGAAAGACGCCTGCGCAGGATCGGGGTGAGCGGGCCCTCCCACGAGTCGACCATCGCCGACAGGTCGGGGCAGTGCGCCCGGCCCGTTCTGGCCAGGATCACCGCGGCGGCGGCGTTCTCCACGTGGTCGCGCGCCCTGCCGAACCTGGTGGTCGCCTGGCGTGAGGTGAGCCCGAGCACCGCGCCGACCTCGGAGGGGGTCAGCCCGTGCCGCAGCGACAGTTCGAGCACCTCCCGCTCGCCCTTGCTCAGCTCGCCGAGCGCCTCGTGCACCAGCTCGGCCAGCTCGGGGTCCTCCGGATCATCGAGGACGGGAGGCGGGACACCCGGCGTCTTGGGCGTCTTGGCGATGCTCTGGAACCTGGTCAGCGCGTACAGCCACGCGCGCAGCCTGGAACTCTCCTTGAGCTGGTCGGTACGGCCCTGCGCGGTCACCAGCGCGTCGTGCACGGCGTCGGCCGCGGCGTCGCGGTCGCCGGTCAGCGAGCAGGCGTAGTCGTGCAGCCGTTCGGCGTAGGCGTCGTAGAGCCTGGCGGGGGCGTCGGTGTCGGCATGGCGCAGCGCCTCCACCAGTTGATGATCGTCGGCGCGGTCGACAGTAGGCCATCCGGGCACGGATCTTCCTCCCCGCAGCGAGCTCGTGTTGTCACAGCCCCACGCGGGTAGGACGCCCCCTTACGAAAAGGGGTTGTCCCGGCATAACGACCGGGTATCGCTCAGGCGCCTCAGGTCAGCAGTTGGGCGCGCACAGGCGCCGCTTCATGCCCTGGACGAAGAACTTGCGCACGTCGAGGATGTTCGCCGCGATGTAGGCCTCTCCGCCGCTGGCCTCGGCCATCGCGTCCATCTGCTTCTTGCCCTTGGGCGCGTCGGGTCCGAACGCGATGATCAGGAGGTTGACCGGCCGCTTGGGGTCGTACTCCTTCTTCAGGAACTCCACCATCTGCGCGTTGGTGACCTTGCCCGTCGGGTCGTCGTTGCCCGCGCCGTCGGTGAGGATCAGGATCGTGTTGATCTTGTCGCGCTCGTAGGTGGACTTCATCTCCGCGTAGGCGGCCATCAACGTGTCGTTGAGCCCGGTGTCGCCGGTGGCCTTGGGCTGGACGGTGGCCAGCTGCTGGCCGAGGATCTGCTTGCGCGGGACGCCGTCGACCATCTCGCTCAGCGGGCCGACCGAGATCAGCTCCTTGTAGTCCTTCTGGCCGTCGAGCAGCGTGGAGAAGCTCCAGACGCCGATCTCGCTGTCGGCCTCGAACAGGGCGAGCCCCTCACCCGCGATCTTGGTGATGGCCTGCATGCGGGTCATGCCGGTGCCGGGCACGGGATAGGCCATCGTGCCGGAGACGTCGAGCAGCGCGAGCATCCTGGTGCCGAGGTTCAGCCTCGACCACATCTGGGCCATGCTCGCGACGTTCTTGACGTCGGGGGAGGGCAGCGCCTGGGGCGCCGCCGCCGCGAAGCCCTTGTCCTCGGCCAGGGCGCTGCCGCCCTTGCCGTCGGGCGTGCGGAAACCGTGTTCGCGCAGCGTCCTCTGGGCGGCCTCGGTGCCGAGCTCCTGCTGGAAGGCGGCGGCCGCCCTCTGCTTGACAGGGTCCTTCGAGGTGATCACGACGGGGTAGTCCAGGCTCAGCGTGCCGTCCTCCGGATAGAGGGGCACGACGGGCGAGGCGGACTTCTTGGCGTTGTGCGCCCAGACGCTCTGCTCGGAGGAGACGCCGACGGGGACCTTGCTGCCCGACCTGACGGTCAGGCTGGCCAGCAGGGCGGCGGGGTCGGTGGCGATCTGCTCGGAGAGCTTCTTCAACGCGCCGACCAGCTGCTCGTCACCGAGGCCCGCCTCCTTGGCGGCGCCGGCGGCGGCCACCAGCGCGCCCAGGCCCGCGGAGTTCTTGGCGGGGTCGAGCGCCAGCACGCGGACCTTCTTGCCCGGGCCGTCGGCGTTGGCCACGTTGGCCACGCTGATCAGACCCTGCCAGCTGGGCTGCAGGCTCTTGGCGAGGTTGGCCGCCGCGCTCTTGGCGGCGACCAGGACGATGGGGGAGGTGGCGATCGAGCCCGACGGCCCGGGCAGCCCCGCTCCCGCCTCGCCCGCGCGCAGCCTGCCGACCATGAGGCTGGAGTCGGCGATCCACATGTCGGCGTCGAGCTTGCCGTTCACCAGGCTGTTGGCCGATTTGGCGGCTGACTCCCTGACGATCGTCACCGCGAGGCAGTGGCCGTCCACGGCCTTGCCCGTCTTGTTGAACGAGCCCGCGACCTTGTTCAGCGCGGGCGACAGGTCGGGGGTGGCGACCACGCGCAGCGCGAGCGGATCGCCCGTGCAGCCGCGTTCCCTGTTGAAGATGACGAAGGCGGCGACACCCAGCAGGATGGCAAGGGCGAGCGCGCCGGCCAACGGGACCAGCACCCTGCCGCGGCCGCTGCTGCTGCGTCGGCGGGGGGCGTGATAGCCGTCATCGAGCTCGTCTGTACGGTGTCGCCCCACGTTGCCCTCTTTGGTGTCGATACGTTCGGGTCACCATACCGGGGAGATACTCCGCGGTGCTCAGGAACGATACTGGGTGCGCTTGGTGTGGCAAAACCATCGATTTGGTGCAGTGATTACCCAGAGTGGCTGTCAATGGCAGCAGCCGTGACCGCGCCACGCCCGGGCGCCCTCACGCACGGCGACCCCCGCGAGCGCCAGCGCCACGGCCGGATCGACCCACCACCATCCGAGGGTGTTGAGCCACAGTCCGGCCAGCACGCCGCCCGCCATCGCCGCGCAGATGAGGTTCTGCGCCCCTTCGCCCCGGGTGGCCGCCGAGCCGAGCCGCGCGCCGATGCGCCGCTTGGCCACGCCCAGCAGCGGCATGCTCGCCAGGCTGATGGCCGTGACCGCGATGCCGAGCGCGGTCGGAGCCGCGCGGTGCCCCGCGTCGAGGTCGTGCAGCACGTGCACGACCAGATAGGGGGCCAGCAGCCAGAAGCTCACCGCCACCGCCCGCTGGGCCTTCTCCTCCGCGTGGGAGGACAGCGTGCGCGCGCCGGTGAAGCGCCAGACCACGATCAGGCTGGCCAGCGCCTCGACGAGGGCGGACAGGCCCCAGCCGATCAGCGCGACCGAGTGCGCGGAGAACCCCGCCGCCAGGCCGAGCGTGCTCTCCAGCCCGAGCCATACCAGGGTGATCAGGGACAGCGCGCGAGCTGTGGCGGCGTCCTTGAGCCAGGTGGCCGACGCGGCCGGATGTGCGTGAACCTGCTGGTCAGACACCATGACCCGAACCACACCTCCCGGCCGACGACAGCGATCCGTATCTTAGTAGTCACAGAGAGTTATCTGTCTGTTTCTGTGCAAAGCTCAGCCAAACAAGACCAAGGGGAGGGTCCATGCCGTTCACGCTCAGCCATGTCGCCGCAGTCGTGCCGCTGCGCAGGCTCACCTGGCTGGACCCGTGGGCGCTCGCGATCGGGGCGATGGTGCCCGATCTGCCGATCTTCCTGCCGTTCCTGCCGGACTACGCGCACTGGCACTCGCCGATCGGGGTGGTCACCATTGATCTCTTCTCGGCGCTCGTCCTGCTGGCCGCCTTCCACCTGGTCTTCAGGCTGCCGCTCGTCGCGCTGCTCCCCGAGCACCTGGCGGGAAGGGCCGCCACGCTGACCCCTTCCCCCAGGATCCTGCCCGTGGTGGCGGGCGCGGCCGTGGGCGCGGCCACCCATGTGCTCTGGGACTCCTTCACCCACTCCTACGCCAGCGGCGTGTGGGGCTGGAGTTGGCTGGATCACGAGGTGCTCGGCGTGATCCCGGTCTTCAGGGTGCTGCAGTACACCTCGTCGGTGCTCGGGCTGGCGTTCGTGGCCTGGTGGGCATGGCGCGGGCTGACGAGGATGGCTGACGCGCCGGCGCCCGAGGGCCTGCCGCTCGCCGACGGCGTACGGCGGGCGGTGCTGTGGACGGTGGCCGTCGGCGCGGTGGTGGGCGCGGCGCTCTGGCCGGTGCTCGACCCGCCGGTGCCGGGCGCCGCCGGGATGATCACCAGGGTCGGGGCGGGCACCGTCGTCGGGCTGGTCGCGGTGCTGGTGGTCTATGCCGGGATCTGGCAGTTCAGGCGGCTCGTGGCAGGATTCGAACGTGCCTGAGTACGTGACCGACGCCGATGACCCCCGCCTCGCCGACTTCACCGGGCTGCGCGACGTGGAACTGCGCAAGAGCCTGGAGAGCGAGCGGGGCCTGTTCGTCGCCGAGGGCGAGAAGGTGATCAGAAGGGCCGTGGGCGCCGGGTATCCGGTGCGCGCGGTGCTCACGACCGAGCGCTGGCTGGCCTCGCTGGCCGACGTGCTGGGCGACGCGCCCGTCTACGTGGTCTCGGAGGAGGTCATGCAGGGCGTCGCGGGCTTCCAGGTGCACAGGGGAGCGCTGGCCTCGATGGAACGCCTGCCGGTGCCCCCGGTGGCGAAGATCCTGGAGGGCGGCTCTCGCATCGTGGTCCTGGAAGATCTGGTCGACCACGGAAACGTCGGCGCGATCTTCCGGTGCGCCGCCGCTCTCGGAGTCGACGGGATCATCCTGTCGCCGCGTTGCGCCGACCCTCTCTACAGGCGGTCGGTCAAGGTGTCGATGGGTGCGGTCTTCGCGATCCCCTGTGCCCGCATGGACAACTGGTACGACGGGCTGGAGGAGATCAGGGCGGCGGGCTTCCAGACGCTGGCGCTGACTCCCGATCAGAGCGTCACCCCGCTGGACACCGTCGAGATGAGTGACCGGGTGGCGCTGCTGCTCGGGTCCGAAGGGGACGGCCTGTCCTCACGCTGGCTGCGGGAGGCCGACGAGCAGGTGTGCATCCCGATGAGCTCCACCGCGATGGAGGCAGGCGTGGACTCCCTCAACGTGGTGGCCGCCGCCGCGATCGCCTGCCACGGGCTCATGCGCGGCGCAGCGGATCCTGTTTCGAAATCTATATCTCAAAACTAGTTTTTGAGAACGCGGTAGACGGTGGCTCTGGAGACGTTGAACCGCTCCGCGATCTCGTCGACCGCGTGGCCCTCGCCGTACAGCCGCCTGACCGTGGCCGACTGCTCGTCGCTCAGTGCGGGCGGTCGCCCGCCCTCCCTGCCCCGGCTCCTGCCCCTCGTCCCCCCTGCCGGCGATCCCGTACGGCCGGCGGCCTCCTCGAGGCCGCCGCCGCTCGGCAAGCCCCCGCCGCGGTCGTCGAGCAGGGCGTGGGCGCCGCCGAGGATGAGCTCGCGGAGCACGGCCACCGGCGCGTCGGGGAAGAGGACGACGGGATCGCCCAGCGAGGCGACGGTCTGGGCCGCGCGGACCCGCTGCTCGAGCCGCCGGTCAGGGCCGCAGACCAGGTCGTTGGCCAGGGCGATGGCGGCCTTGAACCGTTCGCCCACCGGCGCCTGCGCCAGCAGCGTCATGTCGCGCACCAGCAGGAGGAGCGCCTCCCTGTGGCGCAGGCAGACGTCCACGTACCCCTCGATCGCCGACCAGCGCACCCGCTCGGGGTCGTCGTGGCTCTCCGCCCGCTCCAGCGCGCCCTCCAACTCCTCGAGCAGCGGCTCGGTGAGCCTGTGCAGGAGGTCGTCCTTGGCGGAGAAGTGGTAGTAGAGCGCCGCCTTCGTGATGCCCACCTGCTCGGCGATGGCGTTCATCGACGTGGCCCGGTAGCCGCGGGTGGCGAACAGCGCCCCCGCGGCCGCCAGAATCCGCTGAGGAGTCGCTTCCTCGTCGCGCATGACACTCCTGAGGGTTTTACCGTGAGTCAGCTCCAATGCTAGATTACTGACCGACGGTCAGTAATCGTTCGTGAAGGAGTGGCGACCATGGCGGAGCGGCGCAAGATCTCGTTCGAGTCCGGTGGCACCCGGTGCGTGGGCTACCTCCATCTGCCGGAGAAGACCGCATCCTGCTGTGGGGCAACTCGCTCGGCGGAGGACACGTCATCTCCGTGGCGGCCGACGATCCGGGCGTCACCGCCGTGGTCGCGCAAATCCCCTTCAACGGATTCGCGGCGCACCGGGTCAGCTCGCCGTCACCGCCACCGCCGAGGCGGAGCAGCACATCAAGACGCTCAGCGGCGCCGGAGGGCTCTGGCGCAACAGCGTCGCGCCCCGCTCCCTCCTGACCCTGGCGCGCTACCGGCCAGGCGACGCCGCCGCCAGGCTCCGCATGCCGCTGCTCGTCTGCATCGCGGCCGACGACACGGAGACGCCGGCGGAGACGACCGCCAGCCTGGCCGAGCGGGCGCCACGCGGCCAGCTGAAGGTCTATCCGGGCACCCACTTCACCTTCTACAACGATCCTGAGCTGCGCGAGCGCGTGCTCGACGACCAGATCGCCTTCTTCCGCCGCCACCTCCCGCCTGCCTGATCAGCTCACCGCCCTTGACGGAAGAACCGGGCACGTCGGGTGACGTCATGTCCGCAGCGACCGTGACGGTGGCGGCCAACCCGGCCACGAAGACGCTCCAGAGGGAGGGCTGCCACCCGAGGCGGCCTCACGGTGTGGTCGTGGCGATCTGCTCCTCGGCGAAGTCGAGCAGTCGGGTCGCGGTGGTGAAGCGGCGGGCGTCCTGGTCGCCGAGCAGGACGCCGACGACCCGACGCCCGTTCCTCTCCGCCGCGAACGCCAGGCAGAAGCCCGCCTTGGTGGTGAAGCCGGTCTTCACCCCGAGCACGCCGTCCGCCTTGCCGAGCAGCTTGTTGGTGTTGGTCCAGGTGTGCGCTCGGTGGACCGCGCTCTTGGCCACCCGGTACGTCCGCTTGGAGACCACGGTGCCGAACGTCTCGTCCTTGAGAGCGATCCCCACGAGCCTGGCCTGGTCGGCGGCGGTCGAGTAGCCGCCGTTGCGGGGCGAGGGCAGGCCGTCGGCGTTGGTGTAGAGGGTGTCGCGCAGGCCGAGCGAGCGCGCGGCGGCGTTCATCTTGGCGACGAAGGCGCTCTTGCCGGGGCCGTACGTGCGGGCCAGCGCGTTGGCCGCGTCGGCGCCCGAGGGAAGCATCAGCCCGTAGAGCAGGTCACGGGTGGTGACCTGCTCGCCCGCGCGCAGCGCCGCGCTGGTGGCGCCGTTGTCGGCGGCGTGCCGCACATCGGCCTTGGTGACGGTGACGACGTCGCCGAGGTCGCCGTCGCGCAGGACCACGTAGGCGGTCATGACCTTGACCAGGCTGGCCACCGGGACCCTGCGGGTCTCCCTCTTGCCGAAGTGGACCGTCCCCTCCGAGTCGACGACGTACGCCGAGCGCGCGCCGACGTCCGGTGTCGTGTCCCTTTCGGCCTGGACCGACGGCGAGAACCCCACGACGAGGGCGAACGCCGCGATACCGGTAAGTAGCCGAATACCCCCTATACGCATGCCAGACATCGTGACAGGTGATCAACCGTTGATATGCGGAACTTGACCCTATGGCGGGGAAAACGTCCTCTTGGGTCGGGTAAATGATCACTACGACCGTCATATCGGGGGAGATCGCCATGGCAGGCAAGTTCGTCATCACCAAGGACAGGCGCGGAGAGTTCCGCTTCAAGCTGGTCGCGAGCAACGGTCAGACCATCGCGATCAGCGAGGGTTACACCACCAAGGCGGCGTGCGTGAACGGGATCGACTCGGTGCGCAAGAACGCGCCGGGGGCGGCGGTGGAGGACGACACGCTCGCGGCCGTCTGAGCCGGGTAGCCGATCGGCCGGGCCCTCGTCAGGTGACGAGGGCCTTCTCGCTCTTCCTGCGCCTGCGCCACACCACGAAGGCGGCGACGCCGCTGATCAGGATCACCGCGGCGACGGCGGCGGCGAGCGGCGAGTGCGCCGCCAGCTCGAGCCAGCCCCAGAGCACCGAGTAGAGCGCGAACGAGGTCACCGGCACCCAGGTCAGGCAGCCGAGCGCGCTGGCCACGACGTACCAGGGGTAGGAGATGCGCAGCGCTCCCGCCACCCACGGCAGCGTGTGCCGCAGGACGGGCACCCAGAAGCAGGCGTAGACGGCCAGCGCGCCCCACTTCTCCACGACCCGTTCGACGGAGCGGATGCGCTCGCGCGGGAGCTTCCTGCCGACCCTCGACTCGTAGAGGGTGTCGCCGAGCTTGTGGCCGATCCAGTAGTAGGCCTGGAAGGCGCCGAAGAGGGCGACCGCTCCGACCGCCACGATCACCCAGTACGGCAGGCCGAACAGCGAGGCGCGCGTCGGGTCGGGGATGACGATCGCAAGATGCCGCATAGCGGACATCACCCCCCAACCAGAACATTAGGTCAGCCTTACCTTATTTGATGGGCCTCTCTCGCGCCACCGTGCCCCACGCTACCGCCGAGCTCGGCCGGTGGTGTGTGCGGGAGGACGATCCGGGTAGTGGGGCGGACATCTCGGCGATATCGCCCTGAACTGCAAGTAGGCATCAAGTGGACCTCAACCCCTTCCTTCTACAAATGGGGTGAACGAAGAGGGGTACAGATCATGACGAGAAGCGCAGCGGTCATCGGAACCGGTTCGGCCACGGCCGCCAAGCTGCTGGTGGGGGCCCTCGCCTTCACCACCGCCTATGTGGGCGTCTCGGCTTACAGCACCGCCAACTCCGCCCCCTCGGCCGCGGCTGAGGAGCAGGCGGCCGAGAAGCAGGCTGCCACGCAGACCGTCGCCCTGTCGGCGGCCGCCGTCCCGCTCACCGAGCAGACCGAGCCCGAGGCCGGCGCGATCGCCGTGAGCGCGCTGCCGGGCAGGGGCACCTGCGAGCAGACGTTCATGGCCCGTACCGTCGTGCTCAACCCGGAGGCGAGCAGCACCCTGCTCTACAGCTGGCGCCTGGTCAGGTGGAGCTCGGTCAGCAGGTCGTGGAAGACCTACCAGACCGAGTACGCCGGCTTCATGGGAGCGCGCAGGAACGTCAAGTGGGAGCTGAGCGTGCGCGACAACCCCGGGTGGTACCGCATCGAGCTGACCGTCGGCGGAGCCAAGGAGTCGATCAAGTCTGATCGACTCCTGGTGAGTTGCTGACCGCCCGCTGCGCCGCCTCGACCCAGCGCTGCACCCCCACCCGCCGCGCCACTTCGAGCGCCTTGTGGTAGTGGTCGCGGGCGGCCGCGGGCTGGTCGAGCCTGATCGCCAGGTCGCCGAGGGTCAGCGCCACCGGCCACAGCGCGACCACGCCGGTGCCCGCGCCCGCGATGCGGTCGGTGAAGGGCTTGAGCTTGTCGTAGCAGTCGACCATCCGCTCGCGGTCGTCGAGCAGCATGCCCGCCAGCGCCCGCCACGTCATCGCCAGCTCGTAGAGGAAGTCGGGCCGCACCGGCGGCCTGGTGGCGGCCACCGCCTTGGCGTCCTTGAGATGCCCCGCGGAGGCCAACGCCAGGGCGTAGGCGTCGAGGGTCCACTTCGCGCCGCGCTGGTGCGCCTCGGCCAGCACGTCGACCATCTGCGCCGCCCTGCCGTCGACCAGGTGCAGGCAGAACGTCGTGATGAGCGGCAGGTCCTGGCGGCCCTCCAGCATGCCGGCCCTCGCGGTCATCCTGGCCGCGTCGCGGTAGGTGCGCCCGGCTCCCGCGTAGTCGCCGGCGATCATCAGCCGCTGCCCGTCGTACCAGGCGCAGACCGCGGCGGGGGCCGACAGGTCGTACTGCTTGGCCAGTCGTTCGGCCGCCCTCGCGTGCTCGTCGGAGACGGCGAACTCGCCGCGCGCCGCCGCGCACTCCAGCAGCACCAGGTGGGCCAGCGCCTGCACCGCCATCTGCCCCGAGCGCTGGGCCACCTCGAGCAGCTCGCGTCCGATGCTCTCGCGGGTGTCGACGGCGGGGATGTCGTAGGACTGGCGCAGCCTGCCGCTCAGCGCCACCGCCAGCAGCGTGGGGTCGCCGCTCTGCCTGGCCAGCTCCAGCGCCTCCAGCGAGGCCTGCCGTCCGCGCTCGGGCGAGGAGGAGCCCTCGAGCTCGAGCGCCAGCGTGGTGAGCAGGCTCGCGCGCAGCGTCTGCTCGCCCTCGGGCAGCTCGATCAGCGCCCGCTCGGCCACGTCGACGATCTCCCACGCGGTGTGGGTGAAGTCACGGGCGATGCCCTTGTGCGGTACGGCCAGCGCCGCCGCCACCCTCGCGGTCAGCACCGGGTTGTTCAGCGGGAGCGCCAGATCCATCGCCTCGCGCCGCTTCAACCTGGCCGCCGTCATGTCGCCGCACAGCGCCAGCGCCTTGATCTGGGCCAGCATCAGCTTGAGTCGCTCGGCGCTGTCGCCGCCCGTGCGGTCGAAGGCGGCCAGGGCCTGCGCCCACAGCGCCGCCGCCTCGCGGTGGGCGAATCTGCGCTCGGCCTGCTCGGCGGCGAGCCCCGCGTAGTGGACGGCCTTCTCCGCGGCGTCGGCGGCGAAGAAGTGGTGCGCGAGCGCGGCCACCTCGGCGGGCCGCCGCTGCTCGATGACCGCCGCCACCGCCGCGTGCAGCCTCGTACGGCGCAGCCTGGAGGCGTCGGAGTAGATCGTGTCGCGCACGAGGTCGTGGTCGAAGCGGAGCATGCCGGGCCCCGGCTCGGTCACCAGCCCAGCCAGCAGCGCCGCCTCGACGGCGTCGACCACCTCGTCGGTGCTGTCGACGCGTCCGTGACGCGGGTCGCCCGCCTCGCCCTCCCACCTCGAGCTCCTGCGCTCGATGCTGCCCGCCACCTCGACCAGCACGTCGACGTCGACGTCACGGCCGATCACGGCGGCCTGCAGGAGGATCTGCTGGGCCCGCTCGGGCAGGCGGGAGATGCGCCTGCGCAGCACGTCGCGCACCCCCGACGGCACCTGCGAGGCCACCTCGGCCGCGGTGGCGCGGTCGCCGCCGACCGCCTCGGCGTCGAGCAGCCGCACGGTCTCGCGGACGAAGAACGGGTTGCCCCTGGTGCGCTCCACGATCGACTCGACCGCGTCCTCGTCCACCTCGCGCATGCAGGTGGCCCGCACCAGCTCGGCGACCGCCTTCGGGTCGAGGCCCGACAGGCCCACCCGCACGGGGCCGAGCCTGGCCAGCGCGGCGAGCACGTCGGACTGCTTGTCGTCGAGCTCGCTGTCGCGGCAGGTCACCACCAGCAGCACCCTGCTGGTGGCCAGCAGGCTCGGCAGCGCCCTCAGCAGGGCGAGGGTCTGGTCGTCGGCCCAGTGGAGGTCTTCGAGCGTGAGCAGCACGGGGGACCTGCGGGCCACCCCCGCGATGTAGCCGCCGACCGCCCTGTGCAGGCGGAAGCCGCCGGAGACCTCGTCGTCGTCGGGGTCGGGATCGGCGTCGTCGAGCAGCGGGGCGAGCAGCTGGCCGTACTCACCCGCTCCTGTGACGCCCACCAGCGTGCGCAGGATCTCCACCCACGCCCAGCCCGGCGGGGTGGCGCTGGAGTCGGGACAGGCGCCAGAGGAGGCGATCCAGCCGTCGCCTGTCAGCCTGCTCTCCAGCTGGCGCAGCAGCGTGGTCTTGCCGGCGCCGGCGTCGCCGGTGACGATCGCCACCTCGAACCGCGCGGTCCTGGCGGCGGCCGTGGTGAGCCTGGCCAGCTCGGCGTCGCGGCCGACGAAGGGCTCGGGCTCGAGCGGCGGAGGCTCCACCGGGGTGGTCGCCCTCGGCGGCCAGGTGTCGGCGACGGTCTGCTGCGGCCTGGACTGGCGCGGCGCGGCGGCCAGTTCGAGCTCTGGCGACTGGGCCAGGATGTCGGACTCCAGCTTGCGTAGCGCGGGGCCGGGGTCGATGCCGAGCTCGTCGGCCAGGATGCCTCTGGCCCTGCGCAGCGCGGCGAGCGCGTCGCCCTGCCGTCCGCACCGGTAGAGGCCGAGGGCGAGCAGCCGCCAGCCCTCCTCGCGCAGCGGATGCTCGGTGGTCAGCGCCTCGAGGTCGGGGACGGTCTCGGCGGGCATCCCCAGGCGCAGGCCGGTGTCGGCGTGGCGCTCGCGCGCCACCAGCCGCAGCTCGGTGAGCCTGTTGACCTCCGCCTCGGCCCACGGCTGGTCGGCGAAGTCGGAGTACGGCGTGCCGCGCCACAGACCGAGCGCCTTGCCCAGCCTGGCGCGCGCCGACTGCGGGTCGTCGCCTTCGAGATGTTCGCCTGCCGCCCGCACCAACTGCTCGAAGCGGAGCGCGTCGACCTGGTCGGGCGCCACGCGCAGCGCGTAGCCGGAGGCGACGGTCACCAGCAGCCTGTTGGGGCCGCCGCGCGGCCTGCCGGGCTCGAGGACCCTGCGCAGACGGGAGATGTAGACCTGCAGACCCGACTGCGCGCCCTTGGCCGCGTCGTCGTCCCACAGGTCGTAGAGCAGGGTGTCGACGGGAACGACCTGCCCTCGGGCAACGAGAAGCCGGGCGAGGACGGCCCGCTGCCGCAACCCGCCGAGGTCGAGTTCGTCGTCGCTGTCGCTTTCGTACGCCTCGACTGGCCCCAGAACCCGGAACGCCACCATGTCAGCCGCCACGCTATGCGTGCTTCCGAATCACGCACAAGGTCTTTGTTGGGTTCGCGATGGTCACGGCTGGGTTTCCAAGCTCTTACGTCGGGTCCTACGGTTCTTGCTCAGCAGCGCCCACCCGCCGAGAGCCAGGCCCCCGAAAGGGATCTCCACAGTGTAGGTCCAGAAGCCGAACAGCAGGGCCGTGGCCGTGGCGGCGGCGGTGTCGACGCCGAACGCGCTCGTCAGCAGCAGCACCACGCCGCCCTCCATCAGCCCTGCCCCGCTCGGCGTGACCACGACAGCGGTGAGCACCCTCGACAGGGCGAAGACGGCGATCGACTGGGCCAGGCCCGGATAGGCGCCGGTGGCCTGCATGCAGCAGTACATGATCAGCCACTGCAGCCCGAGGAAACCGATCATTCCCGCCGACAGCCCCGCCCACCTGGCCCTGACGATCTCGGCGGTGTCCTCGCGGAGCCTGTCCAGCGCCTCCGAGACGGAGAACTTCAGCCGGACCAGCCTGGCCAGCGCGTCGAGGCCGCGGCCGAGCAGCGCGGCGGCGCGGTCCCAGTAGAGGGCGGCCGCGACGACGGCGACCAGCACCAGGATCGACAGCGCGCCCGCCCAGCCAGCGCTCGCCACGGTGCGGTTGGGCACCTGGCCCGCCATCAGCAGCGCGATGATGCCCACGGCGGGCAGGACGAACCTGAACAGCGTGTTCCACACACCGCTGACCAGCGTCATCACCACGATGGGACGGTTGGCGAAGCCCCAGCTCCTGGCCATCGCGAACGTCAGCGCCACCCCCGCAGCGCCGCCGAAGGGCAGCAGGTTGCTGACCGCGCTGCCCGCCGCGTTGAGCGTGAGCCCCTGCAGGTTGTTCAGGCCAGGCAGCGAGTTGGTCAGCACGAAGGTGTAGGCGAGCAGGCTGGCCAGCCACACCGCGGTCATCAGCGCGATCATCCCCGGGCTCATGGCCGAGAACTCCGCGCCGATCTCCGCCCACGAGACCTTCTTGCCGGTGAGGGCCTGGACGATCTGCGGCAGGTAGACGACCAGCGTCACCGCCAGCGCGAGCGAGAGGACCGACAGGGTGATCTGGAGCCATTTGTTCTTCATCGCCACCAGCCTGCCCCGGCCGGAGCGTGTGGCGCCTCGTTCTGAGGGAGGAAAGCGTTCGTCATCACGGCGCCTCGTCGAAGGGATGTCGGAGGCGGGTGCCCGGCGGCAGGTCGCGCCGGACGTACCACTCGGTGCCGAAGACCAGGCGGTAGAGCGGGCCGGGGATCTTCAGCAGGACGGCCAGCGTCCTGTCGCCCTCGCCGCCGCTGGCCTGGGAGACATGGGCGGACATGCTGGCGCGCTTCTGCCATGCGTACTTCCTGACGTTCACCCTGTGGGTGATCTGGTCGCCCGCGGTGTAGGCGCTCTCGAACGTCCTGAGGTCGAACTCGGGCGGGAACCTGTAGAACCTGCCCGCGATCCGCAACGCCCTGATCAGCGGGTCCCTGTTGACCGTCGCCTCCAGCACGATCGGGGTGCCCGCGATCTGCGCGGCCCGCCTGCCCACCCTGTGCACCTGCACGTGGTCGGGGTGGCCGTAGCCGCCCGCGGGGTCGTAGATCGTCAGCAGGTCGGCCCGCTCCTCGTCGAGCACGGCGGCCAGCGCCTTGGCCGCCTCCTCCGAGTCGGCGTCGATGAAGGCGTTGTCGGGCCGCTCCTCGGCCACCCCTCCCGAAGGGCTCAGCCCGGAGTCGCCGTAGTCGAGGCACACCACGCGCGCGCAGCCGAGCGCCGCCGCCGACTTGTACAGCTCTCTCATCCTGGCTTCGCCGAGCGCCTCGCCCTTCTCCATCTCGGCCAGGCCGCGCTCGCCCGCGGTGGCCACGACCAGCACCACCCTGTGGCCCTCGGCCGCGAGCATCGCCATCGTGCCCGCCGTCAGCAGGGCCTCGTCGTCTGGGTGGGCGTGGAAGAACACAGCGGTACGTGGCACAGGGTCAGATTACTAACGGCGAGCACGGACCTCGGACCGCCGATCACGCAGGCGGGCCGTGAGTAGTCTGGGACGGGTGCGGATCCTTCACGTCAGCGACTGTTACCTTCCGCGGCTCGGGGGCATCGAGGTGCAGGTCGCCGACCTCGTCAGGATGCAGCGGGAGGCAGGCCACACCGTCGAGGTGGCCACGGCGACAGGGGGCGAGGAGTTGCCCCAGGTCCACAGGATGGTCGCCAGGATGCCTTTCGACCTGCCCGTCCACCCCCGGGGTGTGGGAAAACTCACCAGGCTCATGACCTCGAGCAGGCCCGACGTCGTGCACGTCCACGCGGGAGCGGTCTCGCCGTTCGCGTGGATGGGGGTGCGCGCGGCCGTACGGGCGGGGCTGCCCGTGGTGGTGACCGTGCACAGCATGTGGGATCCGGTCACCAGGGCGCTCTACACCGCTCTGCGCCTGGGCTTCGAGTGGCACAGGTGGGGCCTGGTCGCCACGGCCGTCAGCACCGCGGCCGCCGTCCCCATCCGCGCCGTCGCGGGGCGGGGCACCCCTGTGCACGTCGTCTCCAACGGGCTCGACATCTCGGGCTGGTGTCCCTCTCCGAACGAGCCGCCCGCCATGTCGGCCTCGTCACCGGGTGACGAGGTGCACCTGGTCGCCGTCGGCCGGCTGGCCCCGCGCAAGCAGCCCGTCAGGCTGCTGCGCCTGCTCCACGCGGTGCGCTCGCGCGTCCCCTCCTCCGTGCCGCTGCGCGCCACGATCATCGGGGACGGCCCGGCGCGCGGCTCGATGGAGCGCTTCCTCACCGCCAACGGCATGACCTCGTGGGTCTCGCTTCCCGGCCGCCGCACCCGCGAGGAGATCGCGAAGGTCCTCTCCTCGGGTGACGTCTTCATCGCCCCCGCGCCCCGCGAGTCCTTCGGCATCGCCGCCCTCGAGGCCAGGGCCGCGGGCCTGCCCGTCGTCGCCCGCAGCCAGAGCGGCGTCGCCGACTTCGTCAAGCACGGCGAGGAGGGCCTGCTCGGCCGCTCCTTCGACGACCTGGTCGCGGCGGTCGTCCGCCTGGCGACCGACGCGTCGCTGCGCGGGGCCGTCACCGCGCACAACCGCGCCACCCCTCCGGCCGCGGGGTCGTGGCCGCTGGTGCTCGAAGGCTTCGACCGCTGTTACGCCGAGGCGCGTGACCTGGCCGCACGCCGGTGGACGGCCGCGCGCTGAGGCGAGGGATCCATCACAGGGGGTCGGGCGAGGCCGGGTCCGTGCGGCGCAGGACGACGTAGCCGTTGCGCTCGAAGACCTGGACGTAGCCGGAGCCCAGCAGCAGCGCGACACGCTCGGCCTGGGCGGCCGGCGAGCCGAAGGGATACTCCCACCTGGCCACGTCGGCCACGACCCATGGCGCTTGGCGCGGCGTGCCGTCCAGCAGCAGGACGGTGGCGCGGGAGGTGAGCGCGGGGCCGAGGGAGTTGGTGACCTCCACGACCGCTCCCGAGGGGATCTTCGAGACGGCCGCGGCGGCCGCCCTCGTGCGCTCGGGGTCGGCGCGGTAGAAGCCCGGATGGGTGAGCTGGTCCAGGGCGAAGCGGGGCAGCAGGGTGAGGGCGACGGCGCACACGGCGACCGCCCACGCCGTCTTCACCGAGGGGGAGTCGGGCCGTTTGACCCAGCGCAGGAGGCGGGCCAGGCCGTCCACGCCCGCGCAGAAGAGGATGACGACGGTGAAGGCGCTGTACTGGAAGTCGGACTGCCACCACGGCGAGCGGTCGGACAGCATGCGCTCCAGCACGTGCGGCAGCGCGATGAGCGAGACGGGGGAGAGCAGGCACAGCAGCAGCGTGGGCCAGACCAGCAGGAAGAGCGTGTCCACCTTGGCCTCCTCGCTGAACGGCAGGAAGAGCGTGCCGAGCGGGTCGCCGAGCATGTGGAGCAGGGCGCTCGTCGCGTCGGGACCGAGGTGCCCGTAGGCCCAGAAGTCCCCCGCGTCACCACCCGCCAGCGGGATGAGGAAGCCGCGGGTCAGGACCGTCCATGCCAGGCCGAGGGCGACGCACAACAGGCCCTGCAGCCTGTCGCCGAGCAACGCCACGCACAGTCCCGCCCCGATCGCCATCAGGCCCATGTCCTCCTTGACGAGCAGGAGGGCGAGCAGGGCGAAGAGCGCGGGCAAGGGACGGCCCGCGTGATACCGCTCGATCATGACGGCGGTGAGCAGCGGGACGAACATCACCTCGTGCACGTCGAACGCGGCCGCCTGGGCGATCGGCCATGACAGCGCGTAGGCGACGGCCACGAGGTAGGCCGGGGCCGTACCGAGGACGCGGTGGGTGAACTTCCACAGGAAGGGGATGGCGGCCGCGAACAGGACGGCCTGGGCGACGATCAGTGTCGCGGGGCCGTCATGGATCCAGTAGAGCGGCGCGAGCAGCGCGTAGATCGGCGAGAAGTGGTCGGCCAGCTGCGGGTAGTCCATGCCGCGGCCGTGGAAGACGCCGACGGAGGGAATGTACGGCGGGCCGAAGCGGGCATACCCCCGAACCGCCTGATCCACGATGACCAGGTCGAACGTGGTGGCGCGGAAGGTGACCAGCTTGACCAGGCCGAGCAGGGCGTAGGCGAACGCGGCGGCCAGGGAGAGCAGGTAGATCCAGAGACGGGTCATCGGGCGCACGGGCGACAAGAGTAGACATCGGCAGGACATCCTGCCCACGGTCGCCGCGCCGCGCTGCCCCCCGCAGGCGGTGCGGCGACCGGGAAGTCAATCAGGAGCAGGCGCTCTGGATCTTGGTCGAGAAGCTCTGCACCTTCGTCATGGCGTCCGCGCTCGTGGCGTCGCTCTTGAGCGACTCGAACAGACCCGCCGCCTCGTTGAGGGCCTCGGCGAGCTCGCCGTCGTACTTGCCGGCGAGCGTCTTGAGCTTGTCGGAGGCCTCCTGGGCGGACTTCGCCATGGCCTTCTGCATCTCATCGGGGTTGGTGCCGATGTTGGTCATGCCCTTGGAGTACTCGGTCATGATCTTGGTGGCCTCGTTGTTGGCCTCGACGCAGTTGGCGGCGTTGCCGACCCCGCCGCAGGCGGTGAGGCCGGTGAGGGTCAGCGTGGCCGCGGAGATCGTGATGGCCCGCTTGAGGAAACGCATTCTGGTGCCCTTCGTTGGATGTCTAGCAGAAGGGACATTATGGAGCCCTACTTGATGTTCACTTACATCCCGCTTACATCATCGCCCCCACGTCGGGTAGGGGCCGGGTATGACTGTGGGTCAGGGACATCAGCCCGGCTTGAAGCGGGTCATCGGCCGCAAGGTGCTGCTGCTCTTCGTCCTGGGTGACATCCTCGGCGCGGGGATCTACGCGCTGGTCGGCAAGGTGGCGGGCCACGTCGGCGGGGCCCTGTGGCTGCCGTTCCTCGTCGCGTTCGTGCTGGCCGCCCTCACCGCCACCGCCTACGCGGAGCTGGTCGGCAAGTACCCCCAGGCGGCGGGCGCCGCCCTCTACGCCAACAAGGCCTTCCGCATCCCGTTCGTGACCTTCATCGTGGCCTTCGCGGTCATGATGAGCGGCATCACCTCCGCCAGCGCCGCCGCGAGGGCGTTCGGCGGCAGGTACCTGGCCGAGTTCGTCACGCTGCCGGTGATCGTGGGCGCGTTCCTCTTCCTCGGCCTGGTCACGCTGGTGAACTTCGCCGGCATCTCCGAGTCGGTGAAGGTCAACGTCGTCCTGACGATCATCGAGGCGTTCGGCCTGCTGGTGATCATCGCGATCGGGGTCTACGCGCTGCTCACCGGTGACGGCGATCCCGGGAGGGCGCTGGAGTTCCATCCGGCCCACGGGGCGTTCCTCGGCGTGCTGGGCGGCACCGCGCTCGCCTTCTACGCGCTGCTCGGCTTCGAGGACTCAGTCAACCTCGCCGAGGAGGCGAGAGATCCGCAGAAGGACTACCCCCGCGCGCTGTTCGGCGGTCTCGTGGCGGCGGCGCTGATCTACATGGCGGTCGCCTTCACCGCCACCATGCTGGTCGACACCAGGACCCTCGTCGCCTCGACGGGGCCGCTGCTCGAGGTGGTCAAGGTGGCGGGGTTCGCCTTCCCTCCCAAGCTGTTCGCCCTGATCGCCCTGCTCGCCGTCGGCAACACGGCGCTGATCAACATGCTGATGGCCTCAAGGCTGGTCTACGGCATGGCGCGCCAGCGCATCATCCCGTCCTTCTTCGGCGCGGTCCATCCCACCAGGGCCACGCCCTGGGTGGCGATCGTCTTCACGGTGGGCATCGCCGCGGTGCTGGTCGCCACCGGCGACGTCGGGCCGCTGGCCGACACGACCGTGCTCCTGCTGCTGCTGGTGTTCGCGCTGGTCAACGTCTGCGTGCTGCTGCTGCGCAAGGACCGCGTCGAGCACACGCACTTCGTCGCGCCGACCTGGATGCCCGCGCTGGGCGCGGTGGTCTGCCTGTTCCTGGCGCTGCCCGTCACGGGCAGGTCGGGCGACGTCTACCTGCGGGCCGCGGTCCTGGTCGGCATCGGCATGGTGCTCTGGTTCGTCAACAGGTTCTTCGTGGGCAGGATCGACGAGATCGACGTCACCAAGATCAACCCGCCCGACTGAGCCGGCGCCGGGCGGGCATCACGTCTCGCTGCTCCACCACTGGGCCACCGAGCGCCTCGGGTAGCGGATCCTCAGCTCGCCGTACTTGATGTGTCCGGTGACGCGCACGTGCAGCAGACCAGGCCGAGGGCGGGCGGGGACGGACACCTTGACCTCGCCGCCCCATCCCGCCTGGTAGCCGTCCACGTTGGCGGTCGCGCCCTCCGGCAGGATGACCTTCGCGGAGCCGTACTTCAGGTCGAAGTCGAGGTCCACGACGGGATGGGCGACGCTCGCCTGCGAGAGGTCGAGGGCGGCGTTGCCGTACTTGGAGACGATTTTCAGCCGTTGGGGCACCAGCCAGTCGCCCGAGCGGCTCACGTCACCCGTCTTCGACTCCAGCACCACCTCCTCGGCCGGGTGAGCGGGCACGACGACGGGGACGATGGCGCCGGCGCCAGGCAGGTCGGACAGCAGCTCGGTGAGGTCGCCGTAGGTCTTGGACCCGAAGACGAGCTCAAGGCGTTCGTCCAGCTCCACCGGGGTGATACGGCCTTCGGCGAAGGCCTTCTGGAGCTGTTGCGCGGCCCGTTCGCGGTCGGCGTCGGACACGCGCATGCGGTGATCGGTCATGGGGGGCTCAAAGGTCATGGGGACTCAGAAAGGGAGGGGCCTGCCGGAGGGAGTGCGCAGGTCGAGGGGGAGGGGACGGCGGGGCAGCCGCGGACGGGGGACCAGCTGGAGCTTCTTCACCTAGTGGAATCCTTCCAGTGGGACGTACCTATGTAATACCCGATGATCAGGCGTAACTCACGCGGTGGAGGTAACCTGACTTTTATGGCGTTCGTGCATCCGGCGCTCTTCTACGAGAACGAGGCGGAGTATCTGTCGGGCACCGTGCCCTTCATCCGCGACGGACTCGAGGCTGGGGAGCCGGTGGCCGTGTCGGTTCCTGCGCCCAATCTCGAATTGATCAAGCACGAGCTGGGTGAGGCCGCCGAGCTCGTGAAGATGCTGGACATGACCGTCGTCGGCCGCAATCCCGGCAGGATCATCCCCGGCGTGCTGCGCGACTTCGCCGACCGCTTCCCCGACCGGCACGTGCGCATCATCGGCGAGCCGATCTGGGCCGGGCGCAGCGAGACGGAGTACCCGGCCTGCGCCCAGCACGAGGCGCTGATCAACCTGGCCTTCGCCGGGCGCAGGGTCACGATCCTGTGTCCCTACGACACCAAACGCCTCGAGCCCCTCGTGCTCGACGACGCGGCGCTCACCCACCCGGTCATCCAGGACGCCACGGGGGAGCGCCGCAGCCCTGTCTACTCCCCCTCGCGGGTCATCGACGGCTACAACCGGCCGCTTCCTGAGCCGAAGGACGCGGCCGTGCTCCGCTTCGACCACCGCAACCTGGCCCAGGTGCGCCATCTGGCCAACGAGTGGGCGATGACCGCGGGTCTCAGCGGCACCCGCCTCGACGACGTCCAGCTGGCGGTCTCCGAACTCGGCGCCAACAGTCTCGACCACGGAGGGGGCTCGGGCACCCTGCGGCTCTGGCGCGAGGAGGGGCGCCTGGTCTGCGAGGTCAGCGACGCCGGGCACATCACCGACCCGCTCGTGGGCCGCTCACCCGTCGACCCCCGTACGGCGGGCTCGCGCGGCCTGCTGATCGTCAACCTGCTCAGCGACCTGGTGCGCATCCACACCGGCGAGGGCTCGACCGTGGTGCGCGCCTACTTCGACACGCCTGGCTGAGCCGGTCACACCTGCGCGTGAGGCGGTCGCGATGCGGGCACGGGCGAGCCGCGGTGCCGCTGAGCGTGCCGGCCCCTTCGGGGGCGATCCCGCTGGGCGCGCGGTGGTGGTGGCCGGCCGGTGGTGGCCTCGACGCTGATCAGGCGGGAAGTGTCGCCCGCACGATGAAGCCGCCGCCCGGACGGGGACGGGCGTCGAGCCGGCCGTCGAACAGCGCCACCCGCTCGCGCATCCCGATCAGCCCGTGGCCGAGGCCGTGGCGCTCGGGTGTGGCGTGGCCAGGAGTGGGGCCCTCGTCGGCGATCTCCAGGGACAGCTCCCTGTGCCGGTGCGTGACCGTGACCGTCACCCTGGTCGGGCCCGCGTGCTTGAGCGCGTTGGTCAGCGCCTCCTGGATGATCCGGTAGGCCGACAGCTCCAGGCCCGCCGACAGCGGCACGGGCTCGCCCCGCACGTCGAGCTTCACGTCGAGGCCGGCCACGCGCACCTGCTCGACCAGCTCCTCCAGCCGGGCCAGGCCGGGCTGCGGCGCCTTGGCCGCCGCCTCGGGGCCCGACCTCAGCACGCCGAGCATCCTGCGCAGCTCGTGGACGGCTGCGCGGCCCGCCTCCTCGACGACCGTGAGCGCCTCGCGCTCGCGCGCCTGCTCTTCCTCCAGACGGCGGCGGACCGCTCCCGACTGCATGACCATCACACTGACGCTGTGGGCGACGATGTCGTGCAGCTCGCGGGCGATCCTGTTGCGCTCCTCGTTGACCGCCTCCCTGGCCAGCAGGGCCCCGCGCTCCTGCGCCTGGGCGGCCACCACCCTGTAGCGCTGGACGGCGAGGCCCGCCCCGCCCGCGACGGTGGCCATCACCAGGGCGATCGCGATGTCGCCAGGACCCACCGGGCCGGTGTCGGTGAAGACGATGAGGCCGATGAAGCCGAGCGCGAGCGCCAGGCCCGCGAGGGTACGGCGGTCGCGCAGCGGCACCTCGGCCATCAGCGTGAACAGCAGGAGCAGCTCCACGTAGAGCTGCCAGGCGCCGAGCGTCTCCTTCGACAGCGGGATCGCCGGGCCGCCGACCAGGGTGTAGACGGCCAGCGTGGTGAACGGTGCGCGCCGCCTGAACGCGACCAGGACCGCGCTGGCCAGCGCGAGCCCGGCCCACAGCCAGGGGTCGGCGCGCTCGGGCTCGCCGGTGCGTCCGCCGATCTCCTCTGCCAGCGAGAACAGGGCCACGATCGCGGCGATCGCCCAGTCGAGCCTCATGGTTTTCGACTGTAGAGCGTCGTCGCCCGGCGAAGAATCACCCGCTAGATGGACATCACTTCTCCACCGATGACATGTCGGGATAGCGGGCGCCCTGCACCGAGTCGGCCACCGTCGAGAGCGCGGCGAGCTGGTCGGCGGTGAGCGTGATGGAGGCGGCGGCGGCGTTCTCCTCCAGGTACTTCAGCCGCTTGGTGCCGGGAATCGGGATGATGTCCTCGCCCTGCGCCAGGAGCCAGGCCAGCGAGAGCTGGGCGGGCGTGCAGCCGACCTCGGTGGCGACGGCCTTGACCTGCTCGACCAGCTTCGCGTTGTGCTCGCCCGCCTCGCCCGAGGTCCTCGGCAGGTGCTTGCGGAAGTCGTCGTCGGGCAGCTGGTCGGCCGGCGGCAGCGCGCCGCTGAGCAGGCCGCGGCTGATGGGGGAGTAGGCGACCAGCTTCACGCCGAGCTCGCGGGCGGCGGGCAGGATCTCCTGCTCGATGCCCCTGGTGAACAGGGAGTACTCGCTCTGCAGGGCGTGGATCGGGTGCGTGGCGTGCGCCCTGCGCAGGGTGTCGGCGGTCACCTCCGACAGGCCGAGGTGGCGGACCTTGCCCTGCTCGACCAGCTCGGCCATGGCGCCGACCGACTCCTCGACCGGCACGTCGGGGTTGCGGCGGTGCATGTAGTAGAGATCGATGTGGTCGACGCCGAGGCGCTGGAGCGAGGCGTCGCAGGCCTGGCGGATGTAGGCGGGGCTGTTGTCGATGCTGCGGGCGCCACCGTCCCGCCTGATGCCGAACTTGGTGCCGAGGAACACCTCGTCGCGGCGGCCCTTGATGGCGCGGCCGACCAGCTGCTCGTTGTGCCCGGTGCCGTACATGTCGGCTGTGTCGAGAAAAGTCACGTCAAGGTCGAGTGCGCGGTGGATGACGGCGATCGACTCGTTCTCGTCGGCCGCGCCGTAGAACTCGGACATGCCCATGCAGCCGAGCCCGATCCTGGAGGTCATGACGTCTCCTTGCAAAGGTTGATCCTGTAGTCCAGGACCCCGAGGTCCTGGGAGAGCTCGGCGATCCTGGCGGTCACGCGCACGCGGTGGGCCTCGAGCATCCGCCGGCGCTCACCCGCGGTGTGCGGGCCCCTGCCTGGGCAGGCCGGCGTAGCGGCACCTGTCCGCGATCGGCATGCCGGTCCCGACCTGCGCGCGGCCTCCTGGATCGTCATGCCCACAGCCTCGCCCTTAGAGCGCGCTCGAAGTCAAATCATGACCGCTGACTGGAGGAACCCTGAGGGGGCCTGCCCTACCAGGGTCGTTCTTCGCGCAGGTCATCAGGGTGAGGCCGGGGATCTTCCTACCAAGGTCGTAGGGGTAGGTTCAGGGGCCGCGTGGGGCCGATCTCCGATACTGCGAAACGCCGTATCACGCGAGCTTGGAACCATGAAGGGTTTGCTCATCGGAGGATTCACGACGCTCGGCACCGGCACGGGCGCCATGCTCACGCTACAGACGCAGGCGGGGCTCGACCCGCTGCACACCTTGATCAGTGAGTACGCCTTCCATCCGATCGGGTGGCTGCTTCCCGCCTCGCTCTCCCTCTTCGCGGTGGGCGCGGTATTCATCGCCGAAGGACTGCGCCGATCGGGCGCGGGGCTCATGGCGGTGTCACTGGTGGCGGTCTGGGGGGTGTGCATGCTGCTGCTCGGCCTCTTCCCGACCGACAGGCCGGGTCTCGACCTGTCGATGTCGGGCGCGATCCACCGCTACGCCGGATTCGTCGCCTTCCTCGTGATGCCCGTCGCAGGGCTGCTGCTGGTCAGGGCGAAGGCGAACTACGCACGGGCCATGAAGGCGCTCAGCGGCATCGCGCTCGGTGCGCTGGTCCTGGTCGTGATCCCCTACGTGGTGCGGATGGCCGGAGTCCCGCTCGACAACGCCGACATCCCCGCCGGTCTCACCCAGCGGCTGGTGGTGGTCTCCGAGGTCGGCCTGCTCCTGCTGCTCGCCCTCCACCTCGTACGGCTCCCGCACGCCGCGGGCCACCGTACGCCCAGGGTGGTCTCCGTCCAGCACGCCGCCGCCGTGGCACCCGTCCCCGCGAGGACGTCACGGTCGCTGGCCGCCTAGGCGGGCTCATCGCTCCCAGGGCGGTGTCTCATCCAGCTTCGCGTAGTACTTGGCGAGGTGGGCCTTGACCCGGTCCACCTCGCCTTTCGGGATCTTCACCCCTCCTCTGGCGCCCTGCAGCACCCCGCCCGCGGCCATGATCGCCCGGGGGACGGCCTTGAGCGTGCCGCCGATCACGTCGGCGATCGGCAGCTTGTAGGCACCGAACTCGTCGGCCTCGTCACCGTCGTACCAGAGGTGCGCCTTGCGGTAGTCGGCGTTGGGACTGTCTTCGGCCTTCGCCCACGCGCGGACGCGTTTGTCGGCCTCGGCCGCGTCCCACTCCCTGTCGCGGTCGGCGAGAGGCAGGTCCTGGAACTGTGTCACGGTCATGCTCCTTGCCCTACCCGTCGGCCGATCCCGAAACGACCAAGGGCGTGAAACGCGCGGGGCGGGATAGAGGTGAAGGCGAGGCCGACTTGAGGGAGACCGAAATGACGATTTTGGTGGCGTACGACGGTTCTGACGACTCCAAGGCGGCGATCACCTACGCCGGTCACCTGCTCAGGGGACAGCAGGCGGTGGTGCTGAGCGTGTGGGAGCGGCTGGCGCTGGCCTCGATCAGGGGCTCGGCGGGATTGATCGCGCCTGTCGACACCACCGCGGAGGACGAGGCGATAGAGGCGGCGACGAAGGAGCTGGCCGAGCAGGGGGCGCGACTGGCACGGGAGGCGGGGCTCGAGGCCACGGCGCGCTGGGAGCCCGACTCCATGGCCGTCTGGTCGACGATCGTGGACGTGGCGGGGGAGATCGACGCCTCCCTGATCGTGACCGGCACCCGAGGGCTGGGCGGGGTGCGGTCGCTGCTGCTGGGGAGCACCTCCGACAGGGTGCTGCACCACGCCGGACGCCCGGTTCTGATCGTGCCGTCCAAGGAGGACGCGCAAGCGGGGGCCGGCACGGCGACAGCGTGAGCGTGCACCTCGCCTACCCGGCCTGAGTTCCCGCCGTCCCTGTAGGGCACAGTGACACCTGCGGGTGTGGCGCCCGCGTACGGGAGGGGTGCGATGGTGCCGAAGCTGGCGCGGCGGCTGGGCACGGCCGACGCCGTCGTCGTGGGGCTGAGCGCGATGATCGGCGCGGGCGTGTTCGCCGCCTTCGCGCCCGCCGCCTCCGCGGCGGGCCGGTGGCTGCCCGCCGCGCTCGCCCTGGCCGCGGTCGTCGCCTTCTGCAACGCGACCTCCTCCGCCAGGCTGGCCGCTCTCTACCCCGACTCCGGCGGCACCTACGTGTACGGCAGGCGGCGGCTCGGCCCGTTCTGGGGCTACCTGGCGGGGTGGGGCTTCGTGGTCGGCAAGACGGCCTCCTGCGCGGCGATGGCCCTCACCTTCGGCGCCTACGTCGCGCCCGATCTGGCCAGGCCGCTCGCGGTGGGCGCGGTGGTGGCGCTGACCGTGCTCAACCTCTTCGGCGTGCAGCGGTCGGCGCTGGCGGCCAGGCTGATCGTGGCGTTCGTTCTCGCGGTGCTGGCGGCGGTGGTGGCCGCGGGGCTGCTCGGCGGACCCGCGCTTTCGGCGCCCTCCGCACCCCTTCTCGCGCAGGCCGTCACCCCATGGGACGTGCTGCAGGGGGCGGGCCTGCTGTTCTTCGCCTTCGCCGGCTACGCCCGCATCGCCACGCTCGGCGAGGAGGTGCGCGACCCGCGCCGCACGATCCCGCTGGCGATCCTCCTCGCGCTCGGCGTCACGTTCGTCGTCTACGTCCTGGTCGCGCTGGCCACGCTGCGGGTGCTCGGCCCCGCGCGGCTCGGCCTGTCGCAGGCGCCGCTGGTGGACACCGTGACCTGGGCGGGAGCGGCATGGCTGGCTCCTGTCGTGAAGGCTGGAGCGGCGGTGGCTGCGCTCGGCGCGCTGCTCGCGCTGATCCTCGGGGTGTCGAGGACGACGTTCGCGATGGCCAGGGAGCGCGACCTGCCGAGCCTCCTCGACGCGGTGCATCCGGTCAGGCAGGTGCCGCACAGGGCGGAGCTGGCGGTGGGGGTGGCCGTCGTCGCGCTGGTGCTGGTGGCCGACCTCAGGGGAGCGATCGGGTTCTCGTCGTTCGGCGTGCTGGTCTACTACGCGGTCGCCAACGCCTGCGCCTTCACGTTGACCTCGCAGGAGGGCGCGCCGCCGAGGGCCGTCCCCGTGGTGGGGCTGCTCCTCTGCGCCGTGCTGGCCTTCACGCTGCCCATGGAGTCGGTGGTCGCGGGGATGGCCGTGTTCGCGCTCGGGGCGGGCGTGTGGGCGCTGAGAAGGCGCCGCAGGGGCTCTCCGGCGGCCTGACGACGGGCTGCGCCCCGGAGGTGGGGGCTCCGGGGCGCAGCGGGTGAGGCGGAGACGGTCACAGGGCGGGGTGGGCGTTCTCGACCAGCATGCGGAACTGCGCAGGGAACCAGCCGCCCGCGTGGGGGGCGTTGTCGAGCGCGCCGGTCGGGGCGTTGTTCCGGGAGCCGGTGAACTCCGGGTCGCACATGGGATCGTGCTGCTTGCCCTCCTCGTTCGGCCCGCCGGGGGTGGGCTCGCTGATGCCGTCGGACTCACCGGGCGGCTTGACCCAGACGTAGGCGTCGATGCCCGCGGCGGGAGCGGCGGTCGGACGGGCGCCGATGCCGGCTCCGGACTGGTTGCACCAGTTGCCGCGGTGCAGGCGGCGGTCGACGCGCGAGCCGTTGACGTAGGTGTTCAGGTCGGTGGAGGTGCTGGCCGCCGTGGGACGGCCCGCGCCGCCCCAGCCGTTGCGCGAGGTGTCGACGAGCATGCCCAGGTCCGTGGAGAAGCCCTTGGCGATGAACGCGGAGCGCAGGGCGGTGGCGTAGTCCACCTCGTCGAAGTAGGGGTTCCACTCGTAGTACTTGGCCGACTTGATCGGCTGGCCGCCGACGCTGAGGTCGGGGTTGGGCAGGTAGGGCTCCTCGGTCGGGGTGTAGTTGGCGGTGTTGGTGATGAAGCCGTCGACGCTGTCGAACTTGGCGGTGGTGCGGTTGACGACGCTCGTCATCAGGTCGACGGTCGGGCCGAAGTTGCTGCTCCAGCCGAGCCAGCCCGAGTGCGCGATGTCGACGTAGGTGTAGACGTTCCTGATCGCGTGGAGCTGGTCGAGGGCGTAGATCACGCCCTGCTCGTAGGCGCCGGTGCTCTTGGCCTCGGCGCACTTGGGGTAGCTGAGGTTGGTGATCAGGTTCGGCAGGGAGTCGGGCTCGATGATCGTGACGATGCGCAGCGAGGCGTACTTCGAGTCCCTGAGAATCGCCGCGATGGGATCGATGTAGAGCGTCTTGTACTTGTTCAGACCGTCATTGGCGATCGACAGCTCACCGTTGGAGGCCAGCGCCGAACAGTCGCGGTTGGGCAGGTCGTAGATCACGATCTGGATGGCGACGGGCGTGCTGCCGCTCTGCTGGGCCAGGGCGGCGTCGAGGTGGCCGCGCAGGCCGCGGCCCGCGGTGATGGCGCCGATGCGGTCCATCCACACGGCGGTGGAGTAGCCGGCGACCTTGCGCATCGCGGTGCCGAGCGCGCCGCCCGTGGCGTCGGCCAGGTCGGTGACCTGCTCGGCGTAGTCGGGGTTGATGTAGCCCTTCGCGCCGTCGTAGGGGTTGGCGACGTGCTCGCCCGTCGGCGGGGCGCCGTCGTTGTCCACCTCGGTCGCGCTCACCTTGCCCGCGGTGTGACCTGGAGCGGTCAGGCCGAACTCGGCGCTGCCGTTGGTCTGGTCGGCGTCCTCGGCCGCCCTGATGGTGAGCGGCTGGGCGGTGTCCCAGTTCGAGGGGGTGAAGGTCAGCGTGGCGGGGGTGGCGCTCAGGTCGGCGTCGCCCGTGCGGGCCGCGGTGACGGTGACGTCGGCCGAGGGCGCGCTGGTGAGCTTGACGCTGACGGGGCTCTGGCCGCCCTCCTGGACGCTGACCGTGCCGGGGCTGACGGAGATGGCGGGGGTGCCGGAGGCGGTGACCGAGATCGCCGTGGCGGCCGAGGTCTTGGTGGCCCCCGCGGTGTCCGTGGCCCTTGCGGTCAGCTGGTAGGCGCCGGCGGCGACGTTCGACCAGGTGGCGGTGTAGGGCGCGGTGGTGTCCTCGCCGAGCTTGGTCGTGCCGTTGAAGAACTCGACCTTGGCGACCGCCCCTGTGGCCTCGGCCTCCAGCGCGACGGTGGCGGGTGCGGTGAACGTGGCGCCGGCCGCCGGCTTGGTCAGGCTCACGGCCAGCGGCTGGGAGACGCCGCCCGTGCAGGCCGTGCCGTTCAGGGTGAAGGCGGTGGGCTTGGCGTTGGCGCCGGTGTGGTCGGCGTTGAACCCGATGCTGACCGACTGCCCCGACGCCAGCGCCTTGTTCCAGTCGAGGGCGGCGGCGGTGACGTTCGCGCCCGACTGCTGCCATGTGGCGCTCCAGCCGTTGGTGATCTTCTGGTTGCCCGGGAAGGCGAAGCCGAGCTGCCATCCGTTCACGGGGTCGCCCAGGTTGGTGATCTTGACGCTGGCGGTGAAGCCTGTGGACCAGTCGGTGGTCGAGTACTCGACCGCGCAGGACACGGCCGCGTGGGACGGCAGGGCGGGCAGGAAGGCCGCCAACCCGACCGCGGCCGCCAGAGCGATGCGTTTCATGGGGTCTCCAAGGGAGTGGGAGCGCTCCCAAGAGACTCGGGAACGAGCCGAGCGCCTGTCAACACGGGCTCACTCCGGTGCAGCACGGCGGTGAAAGTTTCAGATCGCGGCTATGCTGAGCGACATGACGACGCGGCGAATGACGGCCCCCTAGGGGCTCGCCGACGTCTTCTTCCGAGGCCCTGCTCATCCGGGGCCTCTTCGCATGTCCGGGGCCCCTGTGGAGGTTCCGATGTACATCACGACCACCATCCCCTACGTCAACGCCCGTCCCCATCTGGGGTTCGCGCTGGAGATCGTCCAGGCCGACGTGCTGGCCAGGCACTACCGCAGGCGCGAGCCCGTGCGCTTCCAGACCGGCACCGACGACAACTCGCTGAAGAACGTGCTGGCCGCGCAGGCGGCGGGCGTGCCGGTGCAGGAGTTCGTCGACCGCAACGCCAGAGCCTTCGAGGAGCTGCGCGAACCCCTGGCGCTCTCCTTCGACTCCTTCGTCCGCACCAGCCGCGACCCCGCGCACCGGCAGGGCGTCGAGCGGCTGTGGCGGGCCACCGCGCACGACGTCTACCAGCGCCACTACTCCGGCCTGTACTGCGTCGGCTGCGAGCAGTTCGCCACCGAGGACAGCTGTCCCGAACACGGCGGCCCGCTGCAGGTGGTCGAGGAGAAGAACTGGTTCTTCCGCCTGTCCCGCTACCAGGACCGGCTCAGAGAGCTCATCGCTGACGGCCGCCTGCGCGTGGAGCCCGCCGTCAGGAGGAACGAGATCCTGGCCTTCATCGAGGCGGGGCTCGAGGACATCAGCATCTCCCGCTCGCAGGAGCGGGCGAGAGGCTGGGGCATCCCCGTGCCAGGCGACCCCTCGCAGGTCGTCTACGTCTGGTGGGACGCCCTGGCCAACTACGTCACCGCCCTGGACGACTACGAGCGCTGGTGGGCGCGAGGACGGAAGATCCACCTGGTCGGCAAGGGCGTCATCCGCTTCCACGCCGTCTACTGGCCGGCGATGCTGCTGTCGGCCGGTGAGCCGCTGCCCACGGAGATCTACGTCCACGACTACCTGACCGTCGAGGGCCGCAAGATCTCCAAGTCCTCGGGCTCCGCGGTCGACCCCGTCGAACTGGCCGCCCGCTACGGGAGCGACGCCGTGCGGTGGTGGCTGCTGCGCGAGGTGCCGCGCGTCGGCGACGCCGACTTCACCGAGGGACGGCTGGCGGCCAGACACGACGAGGACCTGGCCAACGGCCTCGGCAACCTGGTCAAGCGGGTTGTCACCATGGTCCACAGGTTCCGCGGGGGCCACGTGCCCGACGTGCCCGCCGAACCGCTCGTGCCCGACGTCGAGGAGCGGGTCCACGCGGCGCTGGAGGCCTTCGACTTCCGCGCGGCCGCGTCGGCGGTGTGGTCGATCGTGGAGGAGGCCAACAGGTACATCGAGAGGGAGCGGCCGTGGCGGCAGGCCGATCCTGACGTGGCGCTGGCGACGCTGGTGCAGGCGTGCAGGACGCTCGCCGTACAGCTGGAGGTCTTCCTGCCCGAAGCGGCGGCGAGGGTGACGGCGCAGGTGGAGGGGGCGCGCCTGCCCGAGCCCTCGCCATTGTTCCCGAGGATCGTTTGACGTAGGTTGGCGCGAACAGACCAGCCGGTATGGGAGGTTGCTCATGCCCACCGTTCCCACCGTCCGCGGGCAGGTCGAGGTCGGCGACCTCGGCCAGACCCTGATGCACGAGCACATCTTCGCGCTGTCGACCGAGCACAGGGACAACTACGGCGACGGGGACTGGTGGGACGAGGAGTTCAGGGTCGCCGACGCCATCGGCAAGCTCAAGGCGGTGGCCGCGAAGGGTGTGCGGACGATCGTCGACCCGACCGTCTGGGGGCTCGGGCGATACATCCCGCGCATCCAGCGCATCGCCGACGAGGTGCCCGAGCTCAACATCATCGTCGCCACCGGCCTGTACTTCTACGACCAGCCGCCCCACCCCTACAAGCACCGCGGGCCGGGGCTGCTCATGGACATGCCCGACCCCATGATCGACGACATGGTCCGCGACCTCACCCGGGGCATCTCCGACACGGGGGTCAAGGCTGCCTTCATCAAGTGCGTGGTGGACGAGCGGGGGCTGACCGAGGGCGTCGAGCGGATGTGCAGAGCCGCCGCCCAGGCCCACGTGCGGACCGGCGCGCCGATCACCGTCCACACCGACGCGCCGTCGCAGTCGGGACTGCCGGCGCTCGACCTGTTCGCCAAGGAGGGCGTCGACCTGCGCAAGGTCGTCGTCGGTCACGCGGGCGACAGCAACGACCTCGACTACCTGCGCAGGCTCGCCGACACCGGCGCGATCCTCGGGATGGACAGGTTCGGGCTCGACATGTACAACCCGACCGAGCAGCGCGTCGCCACGATCGCCGCGCTGTGCGAGCTGGGCTACGCCGACAGGATGGTGCTGAGCCACGACACCGCCTGCTTCATGGACTATTTCGGCGGAGAGTGGGACGAAGGTGTCCCTCTGGTGGCTCCGAACTGGCGTTATGACCACATTCACGATGACGTTCTGCCTGCGCTGCGCGCCTCCGGTGTAACAGATGCGCATCTGGAACAGCTCCTGGTTACCAACCCCGCCCGCTACTTCTCGTAAAGTAGCGGGATCTGACAGTGCTACACGGGTAGGTGGAGCTGGGTGACTGCGGAGCAGGCCTTGTCGATCAGCCTCGGACTGCAAGGTCCCTGCGTCATCGCGAGGCTCACGGGAGAGTTCGACTTCGGATCGGCCGCCGAGGTACGTGATCGGGTCACCAAGGCGCTCGACCTCAGTCTGCCCCCGATGATCATTATCGACATGCAGGCGGTGAGCGTCTGCGACTCCTCGGGCCTGTCCGTGCTGGTCTACCTGCACAAGGCGGTGACCGCCTCGGGCGGACGGATGCTGGTGTCCGGTCTGAACGGGCGGTGCAAGCACCTGTTCGCCATCACCGCACTCGACAAGTTCTTCGAGATCAGGCCCACTGCCGAACTGGCCATCGCCGAACTCAGCGAATCGGGGCATTCTCCGCCGTTTGTCGGGTAGTCGGGCGGCATGGCGGACCTGTTGGGTGACTACCTCAAGGAGATCGGCAGGGTCCCGCTGCTCACCGCCGAGGAGGAGGTCGAGCTCTCCAGGCGGGTCGAAGCGGGCCTGTACGCGCGGCATCTGCTCGCCCATGGCGACGACCGGCACGTGCTGCGCGTCGTCGCCATGGAGGGTGAGCAGGCCAAGGACCGGCTGATCCGCGCCAACCTGCGCCTGGTCGTCGCCGCGGCCAAGCGCTACGCGCACAGGGGGCTTCCCCTGCTCGACGTGATCCAGGAGGGCAACCTCGGGCTGATCCGGGCGGTGGAGAAGTTCGACTACCGGCGCGGGTACAAGTTCTCCACCTACGGCATGTGGTGGATCAAGCAGGCGATCGAGCGCGGCATCAACGACAAGAGCAGGACCGTCAGGCTGCCCGTGCACGTGGCGGAGGAGGTCTCGCGGCTGTCCAGGATCGCCAGGAGGCTCGCCTCGGACCTGGGCAGGGAGCCGTCGGAGGAGGAACTGGCCGGATCGGCCGGCCGTACGGTGGAGCAGGTCGCCGGGTTGCGCAGGCTGGCGAAGGAGACGATCAGCCTCGACACCCCCGTCGGGGAGAACGGCGAGGCGAGCGTCGGCGA
Organism: Nonomuraea recticatena; assembly: GCF_039533245.1. Classification (NCBI taxonomy): domain Bacteria; kingdom Bacillati; phylum Actinomycetota; class Actinomycetes; order Streptosporangiales; family Streptosporangiaceae; genus Nonomuraea; species Nonomuraea recticatena. Next base: position 107,996 of record NZ_BAAATE010000010.1, read on the forward strand.
CCTGATCGCCGACGAGGACCTGCTGCAGGTGCAGGAGCTGATGGAGCTGCGGGCGCTGTCGGCGGAGCTGCGCGAGCTGGTGCGGTCGCTGCCGCAGCGCGAGGCGTTCATCATCAGATGCAGGTACGGCCTGGTCGACGGCAAGGTCATGACTTATCAGGAAATCGCCGACATTCTGGGGCTGACCAGGGAGCGCATCAGGCAGCTGGAGAAGCAGGCGCTGCGACGGCTCAGGGAGGGCGGGCCGCTCCTGGCCTGGGCGTCCTAGCCACGTTTGACAGGCGGGCCGGTATAGCGGTTAATCGTCGCGTCTGTTCGTCCGGGAATCTGGGGGTTTGATGTTAAGAAGTATCGCTGTCCTGACCGCGGCCGCGTCGGTGGTGTTCGTCGCACCCGGCGTGGCCTCTGCGTCTTCGGGGGCGGTCACCAGGACGGTCACCGCTCCGGCCGCGGCGCGGGTTGCGGTGTCCGCTGCGCCGGTGTCGTCGTCGGCGGCACTGGCCGGATCGGCGTCGTCGGCCTCTTCGGCGTCGTCGGCTCGCCCGAAGCTGCTGCGCGGTAAGCCGTACTTCGGGCGTTGCAGGAGCACGTGCAGGGTCAACGTGCGCATCAAGAACGTCTCCCGGCAGACCGTCTACAGCGTCAGGCTCACCGCCAAGCTGAAGGTCAACGGCAGGAGCGTCGGCAGCTGCAGCGACTGGGTCGGCACGATGCGGGCCGGCAAGGTGCGGGTCGCCTCGTGCACCGTCAGGACGGGCAAGCTCGCGGGAATGTGGCGCGACCGCTACGACTACGGACGCTGGTACGTCAGGGCGCACACCTCCGTGCGCTACCTCTACTACCGCTGATCCCACCGGGCGGGAAACGCCGAAAGCCCACGGACGGCTCCTGCGGGAGCCGTCACGCGGGCTGGTACCACGAGCCTTCGATCAGGCAGTGATCATGAGGGCGAGGCCGATGAGGACCACGATCGGGACCACCCACACGACAGCCTCGGCCGCGAACTCCTTGTACATGGTGTGCTCTCCCTCAATGGGCCGCAGATAAGGTCACTGCGCAGCATAGCGGCCGCGGTCAGTCCTGTGGCCCCTGGTGGCGCAGCTCGGCCAGCCTGAGCCGCTTGGCGAGGCTGAAGCGCAACTCGTCGGCCATCGCCTGCGGCAGGTCGCGGGAGTCGGCCTCGACGCGCTGGAGCACCTCGGGACGATCACCCAGATGGCGTGTCCATGCCCGCAGGACCTGCGGTATCGCGCTGACGGCCGCGTCGCTGAGTATGGCCTCCCTCGGCAGCCACGAGGTGAGGAACTGCGTGACTCTGGCCGGACTCCACCACGAAGGACGATCGCCGACGAACTCCACAAGTGTGGCGAACGCCTCATCCGCGCCGGGCAGGTCGGGCAGACCGGCGAAGCTCGTCACGGTGTCGTCGGGGGCGTGCCGGAGAGGGTGCTCGACGGACCTGGCTCTGGCCAGCACGATCGCGCGGGCCGCCGGCAGCGTGTCGGCGACGGGGGCGCCCATGACGGCGTCGGTGAGGTCGAAGGCGTCGAGGATGCGCCCTGCCACCAGTGCGGGGTCGGCGGGACGGACGTCTAGGTCGTCGAGGAACTTGGGCTCCTCGATCACGGCGTCGACCGCGAACCCGCCGTGGGCCTGGTCGATGGCCACGACGGCCAGGTGGGGCTCCTTGCCGTTGGGGTAGACGAAGGAGAGGATCGCCAGGGCCTGCTCGCCATGGAGGTCGGCCATGCCGTACCAGGCCCCCTCCACCCGAGCCCGCCCCATCAACCCCATCCACGCCTCCCCACCGGCACCCTGGGCGTCGACGCGACCTCCGCTTCCCGTCGTTTCCCCGGTCTCGGGACGGCCCTCGGGCTTCTCCGCAGGACGTTCGGTGGTGTCGGCCTCGCCCTGGGGTTCGGGGGCCGAGGGAGACAGGGCGGCGAGTGCGGTCAGCAGGAGGCGCGCCTCGCGGGTGCGGTCCTTGGTCGCGCGGCGAACGAGCGGCTCGGCCGTCCCCTCTGGTCCTGAGGCGGCGGCCAGCCTGCTCGCCCAGAGCTCGGCCCGCAACGGTGATCGCCACCTGAGCAGGTCACGTGCCTGGCGTACGGCTTCGCGGTAGAGGTCGCTGGTGTTGTCCTTGGCACCCACCCCATGACCGTACCCAGTAGACGGGCCGTCAGCGGCCCCCGTCCGCTCGCCGCTGAACACACCCTCGGCCAGGCCCACCGCTCAGCGGGCTCATGGAGGTCCGGCCAGGGCTAACGCGAGCAGGGCCTGGAAGGTGGGCGCCGCCATACGGGATCGGCGGCGCCCATCAGTCGTCAGTGGTCGTCGCCCGCCAGGCCGGCCTTGCGCAGAGCCTCCGCCAGCGCGCCCGTCGGGGCGGGGCGGCCCTGGCGGCGCTGTCCGCCGCCCTGGCGGCCGCCGTCACCCCTGCCGCCACCGTTCCCACGTCCGCCGTCGGACCTGCCGCCGTCAGCCCTGCCACCGTCAGAGCGACCACCGTCAGAGCGGCCGCCCTCACCGCGTCCGCCGCCGGAGCGGGTGTCTCTCCGACGGCCGTCGCCGGAGCGCCCGCCGGCCGTACGCCCGTCGCCCGAACGGCCGCCGGTCTGTCCATCCCCGGAGCGGCCACCGCCCGAACGTCCGTCGCCGGGACGGCCGCCGTCCGCACGATTCTCGCCCGGACCTCGAGCCCCGCGCTCACCGGCACCGGCGCCTCTGCCCTGGCGGGGACGGCCGTCGCCGCCCTGCGTGGCCTCGTCCTCAAGCCGCAGCGTCAGCGAGATGCGCTTGCGGGGGATGTCGACCTCGAGGACCTTCACCTTGACGATGTCGCCTGGCTTCACCACGTCGCGCGGGTCCTTGACGAACGTGCGCGACATGGCCGACACGTGCACCAGCCCGTCCTGGTGGACGCCGACGTCCACGAACGCCCCGAAAGCCGCGACGTTCGTCACCACGCCCTCGAGGATCATGCCCGAGGCCAGGTCGGAGAGCTTCTCCACGCCCTCCTTGAACGTCGCCGTCTTGAAGGCGGGACGCGGGTCGCGTCCGGGCTTCTCCAGCTCGCCCAGGATGTCGGTCACCGTCGGCAGGCCGAAGGTGTCGTCGACGAAGTCGGCGGGCCTGAGCGAGCGCAGCGTCGCGGTGTTGCCGATGAGCGACTTGAGATCGGCGCCCACCGAGCTCAGGATGCGCCGCACCACCGGGTAGGCCTCGGGGTGCACGCTGGAGGCGTCGAGCGGGTCGGCGCCGCCTGGAATGCGCAGGAAGCCCGCGCACTGCTCGAAGGCCTTGGGCCCGAGCCTCGGGACCTCCTTCAGCGCCGTGCGCGACCTGAAGGGGCCGTTGGCGTCGCGATGCTGGACGATGTTGTCGGCCAGCGTCGCCCCGATGCCCGACACGCGGGTCAGCAGCGGCGCCGAGGCGGTGTTGACGTCGACGCCGACCGCGTTCACGCAGTCTTCGACCACCGCGTCGAGCGAGCGCGACAGCTTGGTCTCGGCCAGGTCGTGCTGGTACTGCCCGACGCCGATGGACTTGGGGTCGATCTTGACGAGCTCGGCCAGCGGGTCCTGCAGGCGGCGGGCGATCGAGACCGCGCCGCGCAGCGAGACGTCGAGCTCGGGCAGTTCCTGCGAGGCGTATGCGGAGGCCGAGTAGACCGACGCGCCCGCCTCGGACACCACGATCTTGGTCACCCCCGGCATGTGCTTGACCAGCTCGCCTGCGAGCTTGTCGGTCTCGCGGGAGGCGGTGCCGTTGCCGATGGCGATCAGCTCGACGCCGTGCTTCTGGACCAGCGCCCCGAGGACGGCCAGCGACTGGTCCCACTGCCGCTTGGGCTCGTGCGGGTAGATGGTCGCGGTGTCGACGACCTTGCCGGTGGCGTCGACGACGGCCACCTTGACGCCGGTGCGCAGGCCGGGGTCGAGGCCCATCGTGGTGCGGGTGCCCGCGGGGGCGGCGAGCAGGAGGTCGCGCAGGTTGGCGGCGAAGACCCGCACCGCTTCGTCCTCGGCCGCCTGCCACAGCCGCATGCGCAGGTCGAGGCCCAGGTGGACGAGGATACGCGTGCGCCAGGCCCAGCGGACGGTGTCGTTCAGCCACTTGTCGGCGGGTCTGCCCTGGTCGGAGATGCCGAAGCGGGAGGCGATGCGCAGCTCGTACTCGGGACCCTCCTCGGGCTCCAGCGCGACCGAGAGGATCTCCTCCTTCTCGCCGCGGAACATCGCCAGGATCCGGTGCGAGGGCAGCTTGGTGAACGGCTCGCTGAAGTCGAAGTAGTCGGAGAACTTGGCGCCCGCCTCCTCCTTGCCCTCGCGCACGGACGAGACCGCCCTGCCGTTCGACCACATGCGCTCGCGCAGCGTGCCGATCAGGTCGGCGTCCTCGGCGAAGCGCTCGATCAGGATGGCGCGCGCGCCCTCGAGGGCGGCGGCCGCGTCGGCCAGCCCCTCGACGACGTAGGGGCCCGCGGTGGCGATCGGGTCGAGCGTCGGGTCGGCGAGCAGCGCGTCGGCCAGCGGCTCGAGACCGAGCTCGCGCGCGATCATGGCCTTGGTGCGGCGCTTCGGCTTGTAGGGGAGGTAGATGTCCTCCAGGCGGGCCTTGGTGTCGGCCGCGACGATCTGCTCCCTGAGCTCGTCGGTCAGCTTGCCCTGCGACGCGATCGACTCGAGGATCGCCGTGCGCCGCTCCTCGAGCTCACGCAGGTAGCGCAGCCGCTCCTCCAGCGTGCGCAACTGCGCGTCGTCGAGCGCGCCGGTGACCTCCTTGCGGTAGCGCGCGATGAACGGCACGGTCGCGCCGCCGTCGAGCAGGTCGACCGCGGCCTGCACCTGCCCGTCGCGTACGCCCAGCTCTTCCGCGATCCGCTGGTGAATAGAGAGCACTGATTCGCCTTTCGATGGTCCGCCGCTCAATTCTGCCGGACCGGGGGATGATGTTCTTCCTGTCTGCCGGGTGGTCGCTGTGTCTCCTCCTGTACGGCAAGCCCGTCCGGCGCCTCCGCCGGCCGCGTGGTGCCGTCCGCCGAGGGCGCGCGCCCAGCAGAACTTCGGTTCCCGCCGTCACGGCGAGCCTGAACCCGAAACCCTAAACCCAGGCACCGACGTTTTCGCCCCGGCCCCAAGGGCCGGCCGAGGAAAGGCCAGGACGAGGTCGGCCGGGGGGAGAGCCTCGCGGGGGTCGGCTGGAGGGGAGCTGCCGGGACACGGTCGGCTGGAGGGGAGCGGTCGGGCGGGTCGGGTGTGGGGGCGTGCCGCCGCCGGGGTGCGCGGTGGCGGCACGGGTCAGCGGGCGACGGCAGCCCCGGCCGGCGCCTGACACTCAGGGGCCGGGCAGGCGGGGCCCGAGCAGGCCGGGCAGGCGGGGTCCGACCAGGGCGCCGGCACCAGGTGGCCACGGTCGCGCCAGGTCACCGCGCTCCGGCCGCACCCGTTGTCGACGTGCCATGCCTCATAGGTGTGCTTCCACTCCGCATGGCACAGGGCGCAGCGGTGCGTCCATGTCTCCAGGACGACGCAGGAATCCTTCACTGTCTTGCTCCGATCATGTGGTGGTACGGCGGGCGCGGGCCCTGTCACGTACGCCACACGCACAGCAGCGTCCTGAGCGCCGTCTTCCGCACGCACGCGCGCGCGGCAGGCGTGGCCACCACGGGATCGTGCCGTCCGAGGAGGGAAGGCGGAGAAGGCCGCCGGACGGGAGGCGCGGTCCTCCTGGAGGCGTCGTCGGAGACGGGGAGCCGTTCGACGGCGACGTTCTCGCCCTCGGCGGTGAACGCCTCGGCGTACGCGGGGCCGAGCCCTCCGACCTGAACGGTCCAGGCGAGGGCCGCCACCACCACCCACAGCCACGCCCGACCGCCGGGGGACAGTCGGGACATCGCGATACTCACGCTGTGTAACCTCTCCGCGCCGAAGCGCAGAGAATCGTCGCACAGTGTAATATTCGTTCGACGTCAGGGGTGCTACACGGAGGTCAGGCGATACTCCTGGGGGCTCACTCCCCGCTCCCGTTTGAACGCCGTGCTCAGCGCGAACGCGCTGCCGTACCCCACTCTCCTGGCCACCGACCCCACGGTCGCGTCGGGCTCGCGCAGGAGGTCGGCGGCCATGGCCAGCCGCCACCCCGTGAGGTACGTCATCGGCGGCTCGCCCACCAGCTCGGTGAAGCGCCGCGCCAGCGCGGCGCGGGACACCCCGACGCGCTCGGCCAGCGTCGCCACGGTCCACGGGCTGGCCGGCTCGTTGTGCAGCACCCGCAGGGCGCGGCCCACGACCGGGTCGCTGTGCGCCTGGTACCAGGCGGGCGCGCCCGCCTCGGGACGGGAGAACCAGGCCCGCAGCGTGGCGATCAGCAACAGGTCGAGCAGCCGGTCGAGGAAGACCTCCTGTCCCGGCTGATCCTTGGCGATCTCGTCGCCGAGCAGCGTGAGCAGGGGGGAGTCGAGCGAGGGCACGACGAGGGAGGCGGGCAGGGCGAGCAGCAGACGCTGACTGATCTCGCCGCGCATCTGGTAGGTGCCACTGAGCATGGCGGTGGGGCCGTCCAGGCTCTCGCCCCAGGTGCGGACGCCCAGGTCCATGGAGGCGCACAGCTCCACCCCTTCGACCGTGGTGCTGCGCTCTCCCGGGTGGATGAGGATGGTGGGCTCGGTGCCGGGGGCGTCGGCCACGTTGTACGCCTCGGGGCCCCGCATGATCGCGACGTCGCCCGGACGCAGGCGCAGGGGGTCGCCGCGGTCGGGCAGGACCCACGCCTCACCGCGCAGCATCGAGACCAGCGTGAGCGGCGCGCGGTCGAGGATGCGGACCGACCACGGCGGTGTCATGATCGAGCGGAGCAGGAAGGCGCCGCGGGCGCGCGGGCCGTCGAGAAGTCCGGCGAGAGCGTCCATGAGCCGAAGCCTAGACGCTCGATGATGGGGCTGAGCGTGTGAGCCATGGCCCGTCTCGGTCGCCGCCGCCAAGCTGAGGACATGACAGATCTGGTCCTGGGCGGTGCCCGCACGATCGGGCGGCCGCTGGTCGGCGCCGGCTCGCGGAACGGCACGCCCCCCTTCGACCGGAGCGACGAGTGCGCCACGCGGGCGGCGGCGAGTGGAATGTGGAGTAGATCATGATGACGATGGCCTCGGCCGTGCTCAGTGTGCTGCTGCTGGGCGCGATGGCCGGACTGTTCTTCGCGTTCTCGACCTCGGTGATCCCCGGGCTCGACGCGATCGAGCCCGAGCGGGCCGTCGCGGCGATGAGGAGCGCCAACAGGAAGATCCTCAACCCGCTGTTCCTGCCGGTGTTCCTCGCGGCCAACGTCGCGCCGCTCGTGACGGGCGTCCTGCTCCTGACGCAGGGCCGCCCGTCGGCGGGCATCGCGTTCCTGGCCGCCGGAGGCGTCTACGTCGTGGGCGCCTTCGTGGTCACCATGGCGATCAACGTGCCGATGAACAACGCGCTCGAGGCGGGGACGGGCCCGGCCGAGCGGCTGTGGGCGGACTACTCGCCGGGCTGGCAGCGGTGGAACGTGATCAGGGGGCTGGCGAGCCTCCTCGCGCTGGGCGTCGCGGCGGCGGGCCTGCTGATGTGGTGATACTCGCGAAGGGGGAGGCGTAAGTAGATACGATCTTGCGCGTCGGGTGAAACCGGGCGAAAGGCCCGGATCACCGCCTACGAAAGGAACTCCCCCCATGCGCTGGCACAAGCGTCTGCTCACCGCAGGGGTCGTCGGCGCCGTGGCCATGACCGCTTCCGCGTGCGCGGGCGGCCAGGTCCGTGGCGCCAGCCAGCCCCCTTCGGCCCCCGCCACCCAGCCTGGCGCGAGCGCGAGCACGAGCGCGGCCCCCGCCGCCGTCAACGACAAGGCCTTCGTCTACGCGCCCAACCTCGACGTGGTCACCGACTGGGACCCCGCGACCTCGTACTCCAACGAGAACATCGCGATGCAGAACATCTACGAGTCGCTGACCCGCTACAACGCCGCGAGTCAGAAGCCCGAGCCGCGCCTGGCCACCGAGTGGAGCTCGGCCGACGGCGGCAAGGAGTGGACGTTCAAGCTGCGCGAGGGCGTGAAGTTCCACTCGGGCAACCCGGTCACCGCCGAGGCCGCCAAGAAGGCCATCGAGCGGACCATGAAGCTGAAGAGCGGCGCCGCCTACATCTGGGACGCGGTCAAGAAGATCGAGGCGCCCGACGGCGGCACGCTGAAGTTCACGCTGAAGTACGCCACCCCGCTCGACCTGGTCGCCTCCTCCGGCTACGCCTCCTACATCTACGACACCAGCGTGGTCGAGAAGGTGAAGGACGGCACGACCGACGCGGGCTCCGGCCCCTACACGATCGACACCTGGGCCAAGGGCAAGGAGACCGAGCTCACGCTCAAGGCGTTCGACGACTACTGGGGCGGTTGGAAGCCGGGGCAGTACAAGAAGGTGGCCTTCCGCGTGACGCCCGAGCTGACCACGGCGTGGCAGCTGCTGAAGAACGGCGAGGTCAACTTCGTCCAGCGGCTCAACCCGCAGCTGTTCGCGCAGGCGGGCTCCACCCCGGGGGTCCAGGCGACGCGGACGCCCTCCTTCCAGAACCTGATGCTGCTGTTCAACACCGAGAGCGGCCCGCTCAAGGACGTGAAGGTCCGGCAGGCGCTGCAGAAGGTCCTCGACTACGACGGCCTGGCCGCCGCTCTGGAGGGCGCGGGCGTGAAGGGCTCGGGCCTGGTGCCGCAGGGCCTGCTCGGCTTCACCCCCGGCCTGGAGCCGAAGCAGGACCTGAAGGAGGCGGCGGAGCTGCTGGCCGCCGCTGACTACGGGCCCGACCTCAACGAGCTGAAGCTCAGCCTCACCTACGCCCAGGGCGACGCCGACCAGCAGCTCATGGTCACGCTGCTGAGCTCGCAGCTGAAGAAGCTGAACGTCACCCTGCAGGCCAAGCCGATGCAGTGGAACGCGCAGTGGGACCTCGGCAAGAAGAAGGGCCAGGACATCTTCGTCATGTACTGGTTCCCCGACTACGCCGACCCCTACTCGTGGTTCGTCAACGTCTTCCGCAGCGCCGACCCCGTCTCCTTCAACCTCTCCTACCTCAAGGACGAGGCGATCGACAAGGCGATCGACGCGCTGCCCCAGCTGACGGCGACCGACAGGGCGGCGGCCGAGCAGTCCTACGCCGACCTGCAGAAGAAGATCATCGAGGAGAAGGCCGCCGTGGCGGTGCCGTACGTGCAGACCTACCAGCGCGCGCTGACGGCGGGCGTGCAGGGGTACGTCGACAACCCCGCCTACCCGAACGTCGTCTCCTTCTACGATCTGACGCTCGCCGGGTGATCGGGTATCTGACGCGCCGGCTCGGCCAGGCCCTCCTGGTCGTGGCCGGCGTCGTCACGCTCACGTTCGTCATCATGCGGCTGGTCCCTGGCGATCCCGCCGTCGCCTACGCCGGGCCCAAGGCGACGCCCGAGCAGCTCGCGGCCGCGAGCCGGCAGTTCGGGCTGGACCAGCCGCTCCACGTCCAGCTCTGGAACTACGTCAGGGACCTGGTCACCGGCGACTGGGGCACCAGCCTGCGCACCAGGCAGCCGGTCCGCGAGGACCTGTTCACCGCCTTCCCCGCCTCGCTGGAGCTGGTGGGCGCGGCCCTGATCCTCGCGATCGTGGTGGGGATCCCCGTGGGCGTCCTCGCCGCCCGTCACAAGGCGAGGCTGCCCGACCTCGGCGTACGGCTCGGCTCGATGCTGGCCGTCTCCGTGCCGGTGTTCTGGCTCGCGCTCACCCTGCAGACCGTCTTCGCCAGCCACCTCGGCTGGTTCCCTGTCGCCGGCGAGTACGACGCCTCGCTCGACACCACCAGCCCGCTCACGCTCTGGACCAACATCACGATCGTGGACGCTCTCATCACCGGCAACTGGCCCATCTTCACCAGCACGCTCGACCACCTCGTGCTGCCCGCGCTGGTCGTGGCCGCCTACCCGGCGGGCGTGATCGCCCAGATGACCCGCGCCGCGCTCATTGAGGAGTCAGGCCAGGAGCACGTACGGCTGGAGCGCGCCCTGGGCTTCGGCGAGACGACCATCCTGACCAGGTTCGCGCTGCGCCCCGCGCTCAACCCCGTCCTGTCGCTGATCGCGCTCGTCTTCGCCTACTCCCTGGTCAACGGCTTCCTGGTCGAGGCGGTCTTCAACTGGCCGGGTCTCGGCCGCTACGCCTTCAACGCGATCACCTCGGCCGACACTCCGGGCATCGCGGGCGTCACCCTGCTGGTCGCCGTGGTCTATGTGCTGGTCAACCTGGTCGTGGACCTGCTGCAGGGCGTCATCGACCCCAGGGTGAGGACGCGATGACCGTCGTCGAGCCGCGCAGGCGGCTGCCCAGGATGCCCGACCGCCTGGCCGCCTTCGGGGCCGTGCTGCTCGTGCTCATCGTGGCGTCGGCGCTCTTCGCGCCGTGGCTGGCGCCGTACGAGGAGAACGACCCGAGGCCGCTCGACAAGCTGCTCGAGCCCAGCTCCTCGCACTGGTTCGGCACCGACCACGTGGGGCGCGACATCCTCACCCAGATCCTGTACGGCGGGCGCACCTCGCTGGCGATCGCCGCTGCCGTGCTGGCCGTCTCGGCGCTGGTGGGCGTCACGCTCGGCGTCGTGGCCGGATACGCGGGCGGCTGGATCCGCGACGTGATCATGCGGATCACCGACATCTTCCTGGCCTTCCCCGCGCTGCTGCTCTCGCTCGCGCTCGCCGTCGTGCTGCAGCCCAGCGTGACCACGGTGATCCTGGCGATCGCGGTGACCTGGTGGCCGTGGTACGCCCGCCTGTCGGCCTCGGTGGCCGCCTCGGTGTCCACCAGGAGCTACGTCGACGCGGCCCGCTGCCTGGGCGTGCCCGCGCCGGTGATCGTGTGGCGGCACGTGCTGCCGAACTCGATCACGCCCGTCCTCGTGCAGCTCTCGCTCGACGCCGGAGGGGTGATCCTGACCGCGGCAGCCCTGTCCTACCTGGGGCTGGGCGCTCACGAGCCGACCGCCGAGTGGGGGCTGATGGTGCAGCAGGGCCAGGCCCTCTTCACCACGAACTGGTGGGTGGTCACCTTTCCTGGCCTGGCCATCCTGGTGACCGCGTTCGCCTTCAACGTGCTCGGCGAGGGACTGCGGAGCGCGCTCGACCCGCGAAGGACGGTGATCAGGTGATCAGGGTGCGGGATCTGCGCGTCGCCTACGGCGACAGGGTCGTGGCCGAGGTCCCCGAGCTGGACGTGGGGCGCGGCGAGTGCGTGGCGATCGTGGGGGAGAGCGGTTCGGGCAAGTCCACCACCCTGCTCGCGCTGCTCGGCCTCACCGAGGGCGCCCGCGTGTCGGGCGAGGTGTCGGTGTGCGGGGTGGACGTCATGAAGGCGCGGCCCCGCGCGCTGCGTGCCGTACGCGGCGCCAAGGCGGCGCTGGTCATCCAGTCCCCGCAGGCGGCGCTCTCCCCGACGACCAGGCTCGGCGTCCTGATGCGCAGGGCGCTGCGACTCCACGGCGTCACGGGTGGTCCTGGCTCCACGGGCGGCCCCAGCCTGACGGGCGGCCCCGACTCCACGGGCGGCCCCGACTCCACGGGCGGTCCCGGCTCCATGGGCGGTCCCGGCTCCATGGGCAAGGGGTCGCGCGGGATCGACGCGGTGATGGCCCAGGCGTGCGAGGCGGTGCTGCTCGACCCGGCGATCCTGCGCCGCTACCCGCACGAGATCTCCGGCGGGCAGGCCCAGCGGTTCGCCATCGCCATGGCCATCGCGCTGGGCGCCGAGGTGATCCTGGCCGACGAGCCCACCAGCGCGCTCGACGTCACCGTCCAGGCCGAGGTGGTCGGCGTGCTGCGCGGGCTGCGCGAGGAGCGGGGCCTGGCCGTCCTGCTCGTCTCCCACGACCTCGCCCTGGTCTCCACGATCGCCGACCGCGTGCTCGTCATGAAGGACGGCGTGGTCGTGGAGGCGGGCCCCGCCCGCCACGTGCTGCGCGACCCCGACCATCCCTACACCCGCGAGCTGCTGGAGGCGCTCCCATGATCCTGCGCGCCGACGGCGTCACCCTCGGGTACGGCGGCCGCCCCGTCGTCCACGACGTCACACTCGACATCACCGAGGGGGGCGTCGGCCTCATCGGGGAGTCCGGCTCGGGCAAGACCACGCTGGCCCGCGCCTTCCTCGGGCTGCTCAGGCCCATGAGCGGCACGATCGCCTTCAACGGCAAGGACCTGCGCAAGGTGGGCATGAAGGCGTTCAGGAAGGCCGTGCAGCCGGTCTTCCAGGCCGAGTCGCTCGACCCCAGGATGTCGGTGGCCCGCTCCATCGCCGAGGGAAGCCGCGACAGAGCCGCGGTGCCCGCGCTGATGGAGCAGGTCGGGCTCGACCCTGCCCTCGCCGCGCGCAGGCCCCACCAGCTCTCCGGCGGCCAGCGTCAGCGCGTGGTCATCGCCAGGGCCCTGGCCGTCCGGCCGGAGCTGCTCATCCTCGACGAGCCGACCAGCGCGCTCGACGTCACCGTCCAGGCGAGGATCCTCGAGCTGCTCGAAGGGCTCGAGGCCGAGCGGCTGCTCATCACCCACAACCTGGCGGTGGTGGAGCGGCTGTGCCGTACCTCTCATGTGCTGTTCGCCGGCAGGGTCGTCGAGTCGGGGCCGACGGGCGAGCTGCTGCGGCGGCCCGCGCACCCCTACACGCTGGCGTTGCGCGACGCCGTGCCGAGGCTCGGAGGGCAGCCGCCGGTGGCGAGGGGGAGGACGGAGGCGGCCCCTGCGAGCGAGGGGTGCCCGTTCAGGCTGCGCTGCCCGCTGGCCTTACCGGAGTGCGAGAGCGCCCCCGAGCCGCGCGAGGTGGCCGGCAGGAAGGTCGCCTGCCACCGGGCCGAGCTCGTCCTCAGTGCCTGATGGTCGCGCCCGCTTCGGTCCTCGTTGGCTCGTGCCTCGCTCTCTCGGCCCGAGCTCCTGCGCTCAGTGTTTGATGGTCGCGCCCGCTTCGGTCCTCGTTGGCTCGTGCCTCGCTCTCTCGGCCCGAGCTCCTGCGCTCAGAGGGCTCGCAGCCCGTTGATCACCTCCAGCATCACCTTCGCGTCGGGCGCGGGAGGCGGCTTCTCGACCTCGACCAGCTTCTGCGCGTGCAGGTCGCCGACCAGCACGCGCACCACGCCGATGGGCAGGTTCAGCTCGGCGGCCACGTCCACCAGACGGGTGGGCTTGGTGCACTGCTGCAGAATGATCAGGTGTTCGGGGTTCAGCCCCACGGGCATCGCGAGACCGCCCGCCGTGATGATCACGGCGATGAGGTCGATGGCCTCGCTCGCGGGCACGGTGCGACCACGCGTCAGCAGGTAGGCGGGGACGATAGGACCTGCGTCCTCGTCCAGCCAGCGCTCCTCAGTCACTGGTCACCACCCGCATCCGCCGGGCAGGCTCGGGGTCGTGCTCCTGCGGGGCATCGCTCTCCTCCTCCGAGCTTGTTCGCTCGGAGACGAGTTCTCCTGGGATCAGCACGATGGCGGTGGTCCCTCCATATGGCGAACCGCGCAACGTCACGCGGATGTCATGCCTGGCGGCCAGGCGGGCGACGACGAACAGGCCGAGCCTGTCGCTGTCGGCGAGATCGAACTCCGGCGGGTTGGCCAGCCGCTCGTTGAGATCGGCCAGCTCCTCCTCGCTCAGCCCGAGGCCCCTGTCCTCCACCTCGATCGCGAACCCGTGGGCGGCGAGCTCGCCGCGGACGGTGACCGCGGTGTGCGGAGGGGAGAAGACGGTGGCGTTCTCGATGAGTTCGGCGATCAGGTGGATGACGTCCCCCACCACGGGCCCCGCCAGCGAGTGGTCGGGCATGGGGGAGACGCTCACCCTGGTGTAGTCCTCCACCTCGGCGGACGCGCCGCGGACGACGTCGTGCAGCGGGACGGGCTTGCGCCAGCCACGCCCCGGGACGGCGCCCGACAGGATGATCAGGCCCTCGGCGTGACGGCGCATCCTGGTGGTGAGGTGGTCGAGGCGGAACAGGTCGTCCAGCGCCTGCGGGTCGGTGGCGGTGCGCTGCATGCCGTCCAGCTGGATGCGCTGGCGGTGCAGCAGTGTCTGGCTGCGCCTGGCCAGGTTGCGGAAGACCTGGCCGACGCCCGCCCTCAGCTTCGCCTCGCCCACGGCCGCCTCGACGGCGGTCTGCTGGACGGTGGCGAAGGCCTTGCCGACGTCCTGGATCTCGGCCGTCCTGCCCGGCACGGTCAGCGCGGGCACCTCGACCTCCTCGCCCTGGCGCAGCTTGCGCACCACCTGCGGCAGCCTGGACTCGGCCACCTCAAGGGCGGCCTGGCGCAGCGTGCCCAGCTCCCTGGACAGCCTGTTGCCCATCCGCAGCGAGATCACGATCGAGACCACCACCACGACCAGCCCGGTGCCCGCCAGCACCAGCGCCCGCACGAGCACCGCGTCGGCGACCGGCTCGGCGCGCTCGGACAGCAGGATGCTGGCGCTGTTCTGCGCCTCCTGGATGGTGGTGGCCAGCGCGTCGGAGGCGGTGGGCCAGTCGGCGGGCGCGTGGCCCGCGATGATCTGCTCCTCCATGATCCGCAGCCGCTGGTAGGCGGGCGAGGTGATGATGCCCACCTGGATCTCGCGCAGCGGCGCGTCCAGCTCGGCGAGGGCCTGGTCGATGAGGAAGCGGCGGTTGCCGACGAGCTGGGTGAAGAGCTTGCGCTCCTCCTCGCCAGGATCGCCGACCGCGATCGCCTGCTCCCTGGTCAGCAGCTCCTTGGCGTACCCGAGGTTGATGACCAGGCGCGACTGCTCGTAGATCGGGATGTCGTCGATCAGCGCCACGCTGCGCTGCAGGCCGAAGAGCGCGTCGGAGATCGCGTTGTAGGCCTCGATCGTGGGCAGGATCGGCGACAGGCCCGCGTCGATCTCACCCCTGATCCCCTCGAGGTGCGCCAGCTGCGTGAGCACCGTGTCGATCTCCGTACGGACGGCGGGCGTGGACGAGCCGCGCGAGAGCTCCGACAGCTGACGGAAGCGCTCCCTCGCGGTGTCGGTCCTGGCCCGCTGGGTGTAGGCCGCGGCCTGCTCGTCGGCGGTCGCGCGGTCGACGACCAGCGACGCCGAGGACAGGCGTTCGCGCTGGAGCTCACTGATCAGCTTGCTCGCCGGCAGGCGCAGGTTGGTCCAGCGCTCCTTGTACGAGCGAAGTTCGAGGCTCTCCCCTGCTGTCACCGCGACGATGATGACCCATAGAGTGACCATCGAGACAAGCGGGACCAACAGTAGGCCGACGATCTTCACCCTGATCGTGCGGCTTCGGGCCATGGCACCTCACTCCGGTCGGTCCCTGGCATCGGAACCCCGGATTGGGACACAGGAGAGCCTAGCAATAGGCCCACACAATTTCCCGATTTTTCGGGATTTTCGGCGCTGTTTCGTGATCTTGCAGTAAGTTCACCACAAGATCGGGGAGTGGGGGAGACAGATGCGCCGTCGGCTGATCGCGGCCGCGCTCACGCTCCTCCTGGCCGGCTGCTCGGGCCAGCAGGCGCAACAGGCGCGGCAGGAGCCGCCGCCCGCCAAGGAGTCCACGTTCGTCTACGTGGAGAACCTCGGCGTGGTCACCGACTGGGACCCTGCCAGCTCGTACTCCAACGAGATCATCGCGATGCAGAACGTCTACGAGTCGCTGACGGTCTACAACCCGGTCACCAAGAAGGCGGGTCCTCGCCTGGCCACCTCATGGCGCGCCAGCTCCGACGGCAGGACCTGGACGTTCACCCTGCGCTCCGGCGTCACCTTCCACACGGGAAGGCCGCTCGACTCCGCCGCGGTCAAGGCCTCGATCGAGCGCACCATGCGCTCCAAGAGCGGGCCGTCCTACATCTGGAACGCGGTCGAGAGCATCAGGGCCGTCGACCCGCTCACGGTCACCTTCACGCTGAGGTACGCCGTGCCGCTCGATCTCGTCGCCTCCTCCGGCTACGCCGCCTACATCTACGACACCGCCGCCTCCACCGACCTCAAGGCCTGGTTCGCCGCGGGACGCGACGCAGGCACCGGGCCCTACACGGTGGCCAGCTGGCAGAAGGGCAAGCGCGACGAGCTCACGCTCAAGGCGTACCGGCCCTACTGGGGCGGATGGGACAGGCCCCACTACACCAGGGTGAAGTACATCGTCATCCCCGACCACAACGAGGCGTGGCAGCGGCTGCTGCGCGGCGAGGCCAGCTTCGTGCACCGGCTGAACCCCGCCCTCTACCGCAGGGCGGCCAGGACCGCCGGGGTGCGCACGGCCGAGATACCGTCGTTCCAGACCGCGATGCTGCTCTTCAACACCGCCTCGGGACCGCTGACCGACGTGCGGATCCGCAGGGCGCTGCGCAAGACCATCGACTACGACGGCACGCTGAGGGCCCTGCGCGGAGCCGCCTCGCCCGCTACGGGGGTGATCCCCGAGGGACTGCTCGGCCATCTGCCCGACCGCAGACCCAAGCAGGACCTCCAGGGCGCCACGCGGCTGCTGGCAGCCGCGGGGTACGGCCCCGGCGGGCGCAACCTGCGCCTCACCCTCACCTACGCCCAGGGCGACGAGGACCAGCGCGTCTTCGTCCAGCGCCTGGCGGCCACGCTCGAACCGCTCAACGTCACGCTCGTGGCCAGGGCGATGCCGTGGGAGGCGCAGTGGGCGCGCGGCAAGACGCGGGGGCAGGACATCTTCCTGATGTACTGGTGGCCCGACTACGCCGACGCCTACTCGTGGTTCACGAACGTGTTCAGGAGCGCGGAGAAGGTCGAGTTCAACCTGACGTACCTGAAGGACCGGGTCGCGGACGGGCTGATCGACACCCTTCCCGAGCTGACCGTCACCGACAGGGCGGCGGCGCAGCGGGCGTACGCGCGGCTGGACCGCCGGCTGCTTGAGGTGCAGGCGGCGGCCGCGGTGCCGTGGGTGGTCAACTACCAGCGCGCCTACCTGGGCGGCATCCAGGGCTACAACGACAACCCGGCCTACCCCGACGTCGTCTTCGCCTACGACCTCCGCCCCGCGGGCTGACCCTTCCGGTGATCCTTCGTCCGCAGAGGAGGATCAGCGCGGGATCAGCGAGGGAGACGGTCAAGACGCACCCCTTCAGGTCTGCTGCGGCGGGTTCTCGACGCGTTCGCGCAGGCGGCTACGGATCTCCTCCGGCGTGTAGGCACGGCGGCGGCGTTCGGCGCGGGCCATGACGACGCCGGTCGCGGCCACGCCCGCCATGCCCGCAAGGCCCAGAATCTTCCACCACTTCGTGCGCATGTGCCTAGGGTAGTGCTGTGCTGACTCTTGACGAGGCCGTGAATCTCACTCGCACAGGCGATCTGTGGGTGTTCAGGGGGCGTTCGGTACCCGACAGGGCCATCCAGACCGTGACCAACAGTCCGGTCAACCACGTGGGCATGTCGATCGTGATCGACGACCTGCCGCCGATGATGTGGCACGCCGAACTCGGCAAGTCGCTGCTCGACCTGTGGTCGGGCACCCACCAGCGCGGGGTGCAGCTGCACGACCTGCGCGAGGCGGTCACCGTGTGGGGCCAGAGGTACGGCCAGCGCGGCTGGCTGCGTCAGCTCGAGCCGCAGGCGACGCAGGAGATGGAGGACGCCGCGCTGCGCACGGTCGCCAGGCTCGACGGCACGCCGTTCCCCTCGACGGCGCGGCTGGCGGGGCGCTGGCTGCGCGGCAGGGTGCCGAGGCTGCGCAGGAAGGCGGCGGCGAAGGAGGGCGAGGCGACGCTGGAGCGCGCCTACTGCGCCGAGGTCGTCGCGGTGACCTACGAGGAGATGGGCCTGCTGCAGGCGGGACGCAGGCCCAACTGGTACGACCCCGGCAAGTTCTGGAGCGGCGACGACCTCGACCTGTCGGAGGGCTACCGGCTGGGCGGCGAGATCACCGTGGCCGTCCCGCTGACGGCGAGCTGAGCCGAGGGGGGCGCCGACTGACGTCGGGTTGACCCGACGCGGCGGTGACCGACGTCCGGGCTGGGCCGAGGCGGCGTCGTCCGGCGGTCGGCTGAGCGGAGGCGGCGTCGTCCGGCGGTCGGCTGAGCGGAGGTGGCGGCGACGCAACGGCGGTCCGCACGGAGAGGTGATCGGCGAGGCAGCGCTCGGCCAGGACTCCGCCATGAGCGCGCAAGGAGCGCGCGGTCGCCTGGATCCGAGGCCCGCGCCCGCGCCACAGTGCGTCCCTGGACGCGCCGCGCATGGCGGTCCTGGCCGAAAGGGACTCGATGCTCCGTTCCACCGTCGTGCTCTCCTCCGCCGTGCTCGTGGCGCTCGTGGGGACCACGCCCTCTTCCGCGCGGCCCGCCGCGGCGCCCGGCGATGTCTACGTGGCGCTCGGCGACTCGGCCGCCGCGGGGCCGCTCATCCCGAACCAGTCGCTCGCCCAGCCTGGCTGCCTGCGCTCGAACCGCAACTATCCCTCGCTCACCGCCGCGTCCCTGGGCGTCACCGTCTTCAGGGACGCCTCGTGCTCGGGCGCGACCACCGAGGACATGTACGAGGGGCAGGTCACGCCCGCGGGCACGGTGCCCCCGCAGCTGGAGGCGGTGACCGAGGACACCACCCTGGTCACCCTGCAGATCGGCGGCAACGACCTCAGGCTCACCGAGCTCGTCGTGCAGTGCTTCAACCTGCTGCCGCTCGTCGCCGACCCCTGCGCCGACGACGAGCCCGAGGACGGCGAGAACGGCTGGCAGGCCAGGATCCAGGCCCTCGCGCCCAGACTGGAAAGGCTCATCGGCCGCGTCGCCGGACGGGCGCCCATGGCCAGGATCTTCGTCGTGGGATACGCGACCTACCTGCCGAGGGGCGGCTGCTACCCGCGCGTGCCCGTGCTCGGCGAGGACGCCACGTGGGTCCAGGGTCTCATCACCCGCGTCAACCGCGTGCTCGCCGAGCAGGCGGTCGCGAGCGGCGCCACCTATGTCGACCTGGAGACGCCGAGCGCCGGTCACGACGCGTGCGCGGCCAGAGGCGTCCGCTGGATCGAGGGGTACGTCCCCACCTCGCGCGCCATGCCCTTCCACCCGAACGCCGCGGGCATGCGCGCCTTCGCGGACGTGGTCACCGCCGCGATCGAGGCCCAGAGTCGCGCCCTGCTCTAGGTGAGGGCGCGGCGAAGGCGCCAGGTGCCCAGGGCGAACAGGACCAGCGCCAGCCCCGTCAGCACGCCCAGCTGGGGCAGCACGTCGACGAGACCGGCGTCGTGCCGTACCAGCTGGGCGAAGGCGTCGTATCCCCAGGCGTGCGGGGTCAGGTGCGCGATGGTCCTCAGCGTCGGGTCGAACGACTCCAGCGGGACCGTCCCTCCGCCCAGCGCCGACAGCCCGAGGCCCAGGATCATGGCGAGGGAGATCGGCGGTCCAGGCGTCTTGAACGAGGCGCCGAGCAGCATGGCGGCGCCCGCGCCCACCAGGGAGAAGGCCAGCAGGGTCGCGACCGCGCCGAGAGGGTCGCCCCAGTCGACGCCGAACAGCAGGGCCGAGCCGGCCATGATGAGCGCCCCCTGCACCAGCGCGATCGCGACGCGGCCGAGCGCCTCCCCGGCGATCACGGTGCCGACCCTGGTGGGCGAGGCGTGCACGCGCCTGGAGACACCCAGCGCGCGCGTCTCCACCAGGCCGAGCGCGGCGGTGAGCGAGGTGAGGAAGGTGAACAGGAGCAGCAGCGGAGGCGCTGAGATGGCGAAGGCGCTGAGACCCTCGGGAAAGACGGCCCTGCCCGCGGTGCTCACCGTGACCGTCGCCGTGGGCGACACGCCGAGGACGCGGGCCGACTCCTGCCTGACCACCGAGCGCACCCATGTGCCGACGTCGTGGCTCCTCAGGTCGGTCTGCCTGATCAGGTAACGGACCGCGGCCGTGCGGCCGGCCGCGAGCGACGCGTCGTAGGAGGCGGGAAGCACCAGTCCCGCGTGTACCTCGCCGCGCTCCACCGCCGTCCTGAGCGCCGCCTCGTCGGCCGCGCGGGTGACCGTCACGCGGGTCCCCGAGCCGAGCGCGGTGACCAGGCGCTCGGCCAGCTGCTCCTGGGCGGCGACCACGCCGAGCCTGAGACCGTCCTGACCGCCGAAGAGCTGACCGAGCACCAGGATCAGCAGGAAGGGGGCGAGGAGCACGAAGAACACGTTGGTCCTGTCCCTGGCGAGCCTGAGCAGGCCGACCTGGGCAATCAGCAGCACCTTCATGCTCTCACCAGCTTTGCCGCGAAGGGGAGGGTGAGCGCGGCGACCCCGAGCAGCACCGCGAGGGAGGGCAGGGGGGACGCGCCGCCGTGCAGGTCGGCGAGGCCGCGCAGGAACCAGTGGTGCGGGGTGAGCTGGACGAACCACGAGCTCACGGGGAAGAACGAGCCGCCGAGCAGGCCGAAGGCCGTGGCCATGACCGACTGCCAGGTGGCGGCCTGCTCGGCCGTCCTGGCGAAGGAGGCCACGAACGCGCTGAGCCCCATGGCGGCCAGCACGCAGGCCACGCACAGCGCCGCCACGCCTGCAGGGTGACCCCAGCGGGCGCCCATGAGCAGGCTGGTGGCGCCGACCAGCACCGCCATTCCCGCCAGGGCGGCCAGCAGGCCACTGAGCAGCTTGCCCGCCGCCACGCTCGCCCTCGGCACCGGGGCGGCCAGCAGGCGGGCCAGCGTGCCGGCGCTCCGCTCGGCGTACAGCCCCGTGAAGCCGAACAGCACGGCGAAGAACATGAAGAACACCGCCGAGCCGGCCGCGTAGTGGGTCGCGGGGTCGAGCTCGCGGGTGGCGGCGGTGGCGTCCTCGACGATCTCGATCGGCGGCGGGCCCCGCAGTGGCAGCGCGGCGGACTCGGCGATCTCGCGGGCCACCTGGACGGCGATCGGCGCGTCGACGCTGCCGATCACGTGGATGGAGCCAGGGCCCGTCACGAACACCGCGTCCAGGCGGCCGCGTTCGACCAGATCGCGCGCCTCCTGCTCGGAGGCGACGGGGACGACGGGCGGGAGCGCGGGCGACGAGGGGAAGGGGGAGGCGCCGACGGCGCCGTAGCGGGCGGCGACCGGCCCCTCGGAGCCCCCGATGACGAGGTCGAACATGAACGCCATCCCGAGCGGCAGCACGATCGCGAAGACCAGCAGCGTGCTGTCCTTCGAGCGGCGGCGCAGGTCCTGGGCGAGGATGAGCAGCATCGCGCGCATGGTCAGTCCCTCAGCGCTCGGCCTGTGAGGCGCAGGAAGGTGCTTTCGAGGTCGGGGTCGCCCAGCTCGGACGGCGTGCCCTCGGTCAGCATGCGGCCGTGGTCGACGATGCCGACCCTGTCGCAGAGCCGCTCGGCCTCCTCCATGTAGTGGGTGGTGTAGAGGACCGCGAGACCTTCGCCGGTGAGCCGCTGGACGCTGTCGAGGATGGAGGTGCGGCTCTGCGGGTCGACGCCCGCGGTGGGCTCGTCCATGACCAGCAGGCGCGGGCGGTGCAGCAGGCCGACGCCGATGTTGAGCCTGCGCGACATGCCGCCCGAGTAGGTGGCCACGGCGTGGTCGGCGCGGTCGGACAGGCCGATGAGCTCGAGGATCTCGGCGATCCTGGTCCGCGCCTGCGCCCGCCGCATGCCGTACATGCCGGAGAAGAACCTGAGGTTCTGGCGGGCGGTCAGGTCGGGGTAGAGGGCCAGTTGCTGCGGCACGTAGCCGACCATGGCGCGGGTCGCGAGGTCGGGGGCCCTGCCTGCGACGCGGATCTCTCCCGCGTCGGCGTCGAGGACGCCGACGATCATCGAGATGGCCGTGGTCTTGCCGGCTCCGTTCGGCCCGAGCAGGCCGTAGGTCTCGCCCTCGTGGACGGCGAAGCCGAGCCCGTCGACGGCCACGATGTCCTTGTAGCGCTTGCGCAACCCCACGACCTCGAGTAACGCGCTCATGACACCTTGTTCCTCAACGGGACGTCACGGATGATCAGCCAGGTGAGGCCGAGACCGACCATGAACGCGCCCACGGCGGCGAGGACCGCGCTGAGCGCCGAGTCGGCCAGGTCGAAGCCGATCCTGAGGCTGATGAACGGCAGCGGCGTCTTGTCGCCGATCGTGGACTGGACGAACAGGACAATGGCGACGGCGGGGACGATGGCCAGCAGCCCTCCGCCCTGCCACCGGTAGAAGGCGGAGGAGACGAAGACTCCGGCCACGAGCCATCCCACGAACATCACGGTGTACTCAAGGAAGATCATCGGAACCTGGGTGGGCGCGCTGAACAGGTGGGCCTGGCCGAGGGCCCAGGTCCAGCCGGTCAGCCCGTACAGCAGCGACTCCAGCAGGAAGCTGATCACCAGCAGGGCCGAGAGGAACGGCGCGAAGATCGCGATGGTGACGGCGGCCTGGAACCCGAACTGGCGGCGGCTCTGCCCGTGGGCGATGAAGAGCGGCAGGAACTCGGTGACCAGGGCGACGCCGACGAACAGCGCGTACCACCTGGTCAGCTGGACGGCCTTCTCCCACACGCTCTCGTTGAGCTCGCCCCAGACGCCGATGCCGACGGTGACCAGCGTGATGACCACGAGGTAGGCCAGCCACGCGAAGAGCGCGAACCATATGTTGGCGGCGAGGAGGCGGCTGGGGAATCTCATGAGGCGGGGCCTCCCGTCAGGTGGATGAACAGTTCCTGCATGGCGATGGGGCCGGTCTCCAGACCCGCCTTACGGGCCTCCGCGTGGTCGAGCGGGCCGTAGACCATGACGGACCTGGTCGGGCCGAGCTGCTTGGAGCCGAGGACGGTCAGGTCGCGGGTGAACTCCTCGACCTGCTCGACGGGTCCTGTGACGGCGCTCCCCATGGCCAGCAGTTCGTCGGCGGGGGAGTGCACGACGAGGCGGCCCTTGTCGATGATGACGACCTCCTCGAACAGGGAGCTGACCTCCTCGATGAGGTGGGTCGAGAGGATGATCGTGCGCGGGTGTGCCATGAAGTCGGCGAGCAGGGCGTCGTAGAAGGCCTGCCTGGAGGGGGCGTCCATGCCGAGGTACGACTCGTCGAACATGGTCAGCGGCGCCCTCGACGCCAGCCCCACCACCACGCCCACGGCCGAGCGCTGGCCCTTGGACATGGACTTGACGTTCTTCTTGCGGTCGAGCTTGAACAGGTCGATGAGCTCCTGCGCGTAGGCGGCGTCCCACCGGGGGCGCAGGTCCTCGGCGAAGTAGAGCGCGTCCTCCACCGTGCCGAGGTTGACCGTCTCTCCCGCGTCGCGGATGAGGGAGATCTCCCTGGTCGTGAGCCAGTTCTCGAAGATCGGGCTGTCGTCGGCGAGCACCGTTCCGCCGCTGTGCCTGCGAAAGCCTGCCAGCACGGACAGCAGGCTCGTCTTGCCGGCGCCGTTGCGCCCGAGCAGGCCGTAGATCTTCCCTGTGTCGAGCCGCAGCGACAGCGAGTCGATGGCGACGGTCTCGCCGTAGGCGACCCTGAGGTTGTCGATGTCGATCCTCATCGGCTGTCCCTGATCCTCTTGATCACGTCGTCCAACGGGATGCCGATGGCCTTGGCCTCGGCCACCATCGGATCGACCACGTCGGTGAAGAAGCCCTCCCGGCGCTCGGCCCTGAGCGTGTCACGGGCGGCCGGACTGACGAACATGCCGATACCTCGTTTCTTGTAGAGAACGCCCTCGTCGACCAGCTGCTGGAACGCCTTCTGCGCGGTGGCTGGGTTGATGCGGAAGAACGCGGCGTACTGGTTGGTGGACATCACTTGCTCGTCTCCCTTCAGCGCCCCGCTCAGGACCTCGGCCTTGATGCGGTCCGCGATCTGCCGGTAGATGGGGCTCCGGTCGTCGAACATGGTTACTCGCTTCTGTGGTTCATTACTCCTGTAATGAACCATAGAAGGCGTGGGAGAGCGCGTCAACCGGGGGAGCGGGGGCTCAGCCGAGAAGCAGGTCGGCCAGGGCGCTGCGATCGCTGACGCCGGTCTTCTCGTAGACGGCGTAGAGGGTGTTGGCGACGGTCCTGATCGACACGACCAGGCGCTCGGCGATCTCCCTGTTGGTCAGGCCCTGCGCGGCGAGCACGGCGATCTCGCGCTGGCGCGGGGTCAGCTCGGGTACGTCGAGATCGAGCAGGGCGGGGGTGCGGGCGCCCTGGCAGCGGCGCGACAGCGCCCACGCCCTGGTCCGCGCGGCCTGGGCGGCGCGGGTCAGCCCCCTGTCGCGGTGCCGGCGGGCGGCCTGGGCGGCGGCCTCGGCGGCGTGCAGGATCAGGCCGAGGCGCTCGAACTCCAGGGACACCGCGTCGAGCTCGGCGCCGGTGCCCGCGACGGCGTGCCTGGCGAACAGCGCGACCAGCGGGCCCTCACCGGTGATGCGGGAGGCGACCAGCGAAGGGCGGCCCAGCCGTACGACGTCGTGGAGGAGGAAGGGCGTCTGGACGGGCAGCGCCTGGTCGGCCAGCGCGAGCAGGGCCGCGACGGCCCCCGCGACGTCGCCCCTGGCGGCCAGCGTCCACGCCATGGCCTGCCGCAGGGGGACGACCACGGGAGGCCCGATCGGCAGCCCGGTGGCCTCGGCTCTGGCCAGCGCCTCCTCTGCCGCGTCGAGCTGACCGAGCAGGGCGTGCGCCTGGGCGAGCTCGCCCAGGCAGAACCCCGCCCACGCGCCTCGCGAGGGCAGCCGGGCGGCCGCCTCGCGGCCGGCGGACAGGGCGTCGGCGACGCGTCCCCTCAGCCTGAGCGCCCTCGCCTGGTAGGTGCCGAACTCGACGACCGCCCGTGCCCACGCGCCGAACTCGCCGTCGAGCCTGCGCCCCTGGTCGGCGTGGTGCTCGGCGGTGTCGAGATCGCCCAGGTACAGCGCGGCCTGGGTGGCGGCGTCGAGCAGCGCGGCCCGCAGGCTCGGCAGCGCGTGGGCCGCCCTGTCGAGCGCGGCCCCGGTGCGGGCGACCACCTCCAGACTCTCCGTGGCGCGCCCCTTCGCGGCCAGGATGGTGGCCTCCGTGGTGCCGAACGCCCTGACGTTGCGGGGCTCGACGCAGGGGCCCATCGTCATCGTCGAGCGGAGCGTGGCCGCGGCCTTGTCCAGATCCCCGACGAACGCCTCGATCGAGGCCCTGGTGCCCCGCGCCCCCTGCCGCGCGTCGAGCGCGGAGAC
This sequence comes from Nonomuraea recticatena, assembly GCF_039533245.1. Taxonomy (NCBI): domain Bacteria; kingdom Bacillati; phylum Actinomycetota; class Actinomycetes; order Streptosporangiales; family Streptosporangiaceae; genus Nonomuraea; species Nonomuraea recticatena. The sequence continues at coordinate 133,118 of NZ_BAAATE010000010.1, forward strand.
CGAGTGCTCGGTCTCCTCCAGCAGCTCCAGCGCCCGCTCGACCTCGCCGAGCCCCCAGAAGAGGTTGAACGCCCGGTAGACCCCGTAGGTGGTGCGCGAGTAGTCGTCCATCTCGAGGCCCCACGCCGCGGCGAACGCCTCCTCCGACTCGCGGTAGCGGTCGGCGTAGAACAGGACGGTGCCCAGGGCCATGGCGGCGGGCAGGCCACCGCCCGCGTCGGCCGCCGCGCGGGCCAGCCGCTCGGCCAGCTCCAGGTCGCGGACCATCCTGGCCCTGTCGCACGCGGCCAGCAGCAGGCCAGGCTCGGCGACGGGCCCGCTGTCGAGGCGCCAGACGGCCACTCTCACCACGTCTTCGCGACGGCGTAACCCCGTGGCCGTGACGGTGTCGGCCAGCCTGCGCAGCAGCTTGCGGGCGCGAAGGGTGCCGCAGCCGTGCCTGATGACCTCGCCGTACAGCGGGTGGGCCAGGCGCACCTGCAGGCGGCGGCCTTCGAAGTCGACGGTCACCAGCTGGCGCTCCTCCAGCCGTTCGACCGCGGCCGAGGCGGCCAGCTCGGACAGCAGGTCGGCGCCGAGCGGCTCGCCGTAGGCGAGGTACTCCAGCACCTCCCTTTCGTCCGGAGTGAGGCCGCCGATGCGGCCCGCGATCGTGTCGCGCAGCGAAGGCGTGATCGCCAGCGGCCCGCGCCACCGCCACATCCCTCCGCTCTCGGTCAGCACCCCTGACAGCACCAGCTCGCGCAGGTAGAGGACGTTGCCCCTGCTGGCCTGCCACAGCCTGGTCACCGCGCTCTGTTCCACGCTGCCGCCGAGCGCCCGCTCCAGGATCGCGGCGCTCTCCTGCGCGGTCAGCGGGGCCAGCTCCATGCGCGGCAGCAGGTCCTCCTTCCACAGCGCCCGCACCGCGTCGGGCACGGGCGTCTCCGTGCGCAGCGTGGCGATCACCCTGGTACGGCCCCGCGTCACCAGATGGTGGACGAGCGCGGCGGAGGCGCCGTCGAGCAGATGGGCGTCGTCCACCACGAGCACGGGCGCGCGCACCGCGTCGGCGGCCCAGCCGAGGGGGTTGCCGGAGGGAGGCGTGGAGGGCAGCAGCGCCGCGAAGGCCCCGAGCGGCAGCTCGGCCGCCGCCGCGGTGGCCCGCACCCAGGCCACCCCCTCCGCCTCGCTGACGGCCTGCGCCACCAGCCTGCTCTTGCCGACCCCCGGCGGCCCCACGACGACCAGGCCGCGGGCGGCCGACCTGATCTCGCTCAGCTGCGCCGCGCGGCCTGCGAAGGGCCACGACCGTGCCACTCTGGAAGGGTATTTGAGTAGGCCTTACTCATGCGAGGCGATCGCGAGGAGAGCAGGGTCGGACCATGGACGTCACGGAGCTGGTGAGGCGGAGCCTGGGTGATCCGGAGGCGAGGATCGCCTCGCACCGCTCCGAGGCCCTCGCCCATCCGTCCGGCGCGCTGTCCACCGCCTCGCTGCGCCGCGTCAGCGGCACCACCACGGACGGCGCCGCCTGGTCGTTCATCGTGAAGTCGATCAGGTCGGTGCGCCACCTGCCGGGGATCGAGGAGGTGCCGGAGGAAGCCAGGGAGGCGGCGATCGCCAACTTCCCGTGGCGCGCCGACCTCGACGTCTACCTGTCGGGCATGGAGCTGCCCAAGGGCCTGCGCCTGCCGCGCCTGCACCACCTGGAGGACCTGGGCGACGAGCGGTATGTGATGTGGCTGGAGGACGTCCCCGTCGACCGCGCGCCGTGGGACCTCGACCGCTACAGGGCCGCCGCCAGGCTGCTGGGGGAGCTGGCCGCCATGCACCCGGCCACGGGCCCCTGCCCGGGACTGCGGTACTACGTCGACGGGCCGGTCGCGAACGTGTTCCTGCCCGCCCTGCGCGACCCTGGCTTCTGGCGTCATCCGCTGGTGGCCTCCCACGCCGATCCGCTGCTGCGCTCGGACCTGATGGCGTTGACGGGGCGGATCGAGCCGCTCGTCGAGGCCGTCGGCGAGCTGCCGCACACGCTCTCGCACGGCGACGCCTGCCCCGCCAACCTGCTGGTCCCCGCCGACGGCTCGGCGGAGTTCGTGGCGATCGACTGGAGCTGGCCGTACCCCACGTGCGTGGGCTTCGACCTGAACCAGCTGCTGGTCGGCGGGGCGCACGCGGGCGAGCTCACGGCCGCCGAGCTGCCGGCCGTCCACGAGGCGATCGAGGCGGCGTACGTGGAGGGTTCGGGCTTCGACCCCGCCGAGGTGGCCTACGGCTACGCGGCCACGCTGGTGCTGTGCAGCGCGTGGACGGCCCTGCCGTTCGAACGGCTCGGCGAGGAGCCCACGCCCGAGTTGCACGAGCTGTTCCGCAGGAGAGCGGGCCTGGCCAGGTTCATCGCGGACGTGGGCAGAGGGCTCTAGCACAGGAGCCGGACACGGCTACCTCCTCCATATGCGGCTCATCGGTGTATAGCGCCCTGCTCTTCTGCTGTAAAGAGCAGACTTTTGCTTGACCGTCGACATAATCAAGATCTACCATCCCGAAACATGAGGGACATAAGGCGGGAATCGGCTGATAACCCCAGGGTGGGCATCATCGGGACCGGCTTCATGGGCGGCGTGCACGCCAGGTCCGCTCGCCTGGCCGGGGCCACGATCGTCGGCGTCGCGGGTTCGCGCCCCGGCAAGTCACAGGGTCCCCACTCCTCGGCGGACGAGCTCATCGAGTCGGGCGAGATCGACCTGGTCCACATCTGCACGCCCAACCACCTGCATGCCCCGCTCACGCTCAAGGCCCTGGCCGCGGGCGTGGCGGTGATCTGCGAGAAGCCCCTGGCCACCGATGCCGAGACGGCCGCGCTGATGGCGGCCCGCGCCGCCGAGGCTGGCCTGGTGGCCACCGTCCCGTTCGTCTACCGCTTCCACGCGATGGTCCGCGAGGCCAGGCACAGGGTGGCGCGCGGCGACGTCGGCAGGGTCAGCCTGGTCCACGGCAGCTACCTGCAGGACTGGCTGCTGCGTCCCGAGGACGACAACTGGCGGGTCGACCCCGAGCTCGGCGGGCCGAGCCGCACCTTCGCCGACATCGGCTCGCACTGGTGCGACCTGGCCGAGTTCGTCACCGGCGAGCGCATCGCCGCGGTGTCGGCCCAGACCGGCGTGGTCCAGCGCGAGCGGGCAGGCCACGCCCCCGTGCTGACCGAGGACGTCGTCACGGTCCAGTTCCGTACGACGGGCGGCGCGCTCGGCTCGGTCACCACCAGCCAGGTCTCGCCAGGGCGCAAGAACCGGCTGTTCCTCGAAGTGTCGGGGACCGAGCAGAGCCTCGCCTTCGACCAGGAGGAGCCGGAGAAGCTGTGGGTCGGGCAGCGGAGCGGCTCCATGGCGCTCGTACGTGACCCCGCGACACTGTCGCCGCAGGCGCTGCCGTACTCACCGCTGCCCCCGGGACACGCGCAGGGCTACCACGAGTGCTTCGACGCCTTCGTCGCCGACAGCTACGCCGCCCTGCGCGGCGAGCACCGCGACGGCCTGCCCACCTTCGAGGACGGCGCCCGCGCCGCCCGCGTCTGCGACGCGGTCCTCGCCTCCGCGGCGTCGGGGCGGTGGGCCGAGTGCTGAGCATGACCGGCATCGGCAAGAGCTTCCTCGGCGTCCGGGTGCTCGCGGAGGTGGACCTGGCCGTCGCGGCGGGGCAGGTCCACGCGGTGGTCGGCGAGAACGGCGCGGGCAAGTCCACGCTGATGAAGATCCTCGCAGGCGTGCACGCCCCCGACACGGGGACGATCACGATCGACGGCAGGCAGGTCTCCTTCGGGCACCCGCTCGACGCCCAGCGTGCCGGGGTGGCCATCATCTACCAGGAGTTCACCCTCCTGCCCGAGCGCAGCGTCGCGGAGAACGTCTTCCTCGGCAGGGAGCCGCTGCGGCGCGGGCTCGTCGACCGCGCGGCGATGGACACGGCGACCGCCTCGCTCCTCGCAGGCCTCGGCGAGGACTCCTTCGGCCCCCGCGATCCCGTCAAACGGCTGTCGGTGGCCCAGCAGCAGGTCGTCGAGATCGTCAAGGCGCTGTCGCTCGACGCGCGCATCGTGGTGATGGACGAGCCCACGGCCGCCCTCGCCGAGCACGAGGTCGAACTGCTCTACCGGCTGGTGCGCCGGTTACAGGAACGCGGGATCGCCGTGCTCTACATCTCCCACCGCCTGCGCGAGGTCTTCGACCTCGCCTCCGAGGTCACCGTGTTGAAGGACGGCCGTCTCGTCTCCACCGTGTCCACCTCCGAGGTCACCTCCGACGACCTGGTCCGCCTGATGGTCGGCCGTGATCTCGGCACCTACTTCCCCCCTCGCGCCTCCTCCGTGGGTGAGGTGCGGCTGAGCGTCACGGGCGGCGGCAACGAGCGCCTGGACGACATCACGCTCGAGCTCAGGGCGGGCGAGATCGTCGGCGTCGCGGGCCTGCAGGGCTCGGGCCGCTCGTCGCTGGCCAAGGCGATGTTCGGCGCCGCCCCCTTCACCAGGGGGACGATGACGCCGCTGCGGCCCCGCTCGGTGCGCGAGGCGGTGGCCGCGGGGATCGGCCTGGTCACCGAGGACCGCAAGGCCGAGGGGCTCGCCCTTCGTCAGTCGGTGCGCGACAACGCGCTGCTGGTGGCGCGGGCCATCGGGCGGAAGGGCTCCTCCGTCCGCGACCTTCTGGAGCGGGTGCGCCTCTCACCCGCCCGCCCCTCACAGGAGGTCCTCTACCTGTCGGGCGGCAACCAGCAGAAGGTCGTCCTCGCCAAGTGGATGACGCTCGCCCCCGACGTGCTGCTGTTCGACGAGCCGACCAGAGGGGTGGACGTCGGGGCCAAGGCGGCCATCCACGACCTCATGCGCGAGCTGGCGGCCGACGGCATGGCGATCATGATGATCTCCTCGGAGCTGCCCGAGCTCATCGGGATGAGCGACCGCGTCATGGTCCTGCGCGACGGCCGCGTCGCCGGGACCCTCCCCGCCGGCTCGTCGGAAGAGGACATCATCCGCCTGGCCGCGAGCGAGGAGGCGACATGAGCGACGACCTGCACACCACGCCCGCGCCCGAAGGCGTGGCCTTACCCGGCTCCCCCGGCGACCGGAAGGTGGGGCGCGCGAGACCCGGGCCGTGGTCCGGCCTCGGCTCCACCCAGGTCGTCTACCTCGCCCTGCTGGCCACGATCGTGGTCGGCTGGATCCTGGTCGCGATCGACGGCGGCAACCTGCTCACACTCGAGACCGTCGTCGGTGTCCAGCAGCGCAGCGCCGCCCTCGGCATCGTGGCCGTGGGACAGACGCTCGCCATCCTCGCCGGCTCCCTCGACCTGTCGGTCGCCTACCTGATCAGCCTCTCGTCCCTGGTCGCCGCCGAGATCATGGAGGCGGGCAGCGTGCCGGGAGCCATCACCGCCGTCATCGCGGTCAGCGCCCTTGTCGGCCTGGTCAACGGCGTGGTCATCACCAAGCTGAAGGTCCACGCCTTCATCGCCACGCTGGGCGTCGCCCTCATCATCAAGGGCGTCGTCGACCACCTCTACGACGGCCCCGCGGGACGCGTGCCCGAGTCCTTCCAGCACCTCGGCTACGACAGGGTCGGACCCGTGCCCGTCTCGGCGCTGCTGTGGGCGGCCGTGGCCGTCGCCGCGTGGTTCCTGCTCAGCAGGACCAGGTACGGCTACCGCGTCTACGCCGTCGGCGGCGACCCCGACGTGGCCAGGCTCTCTGGCGTGCGCACCGACAGGGTCGTCATCGTCACCCACATCCTGTGCTCGCTGTGCGCGGGCATCGCGGGGTTGCTGCTCGCCAGCAGGCTCGGCGCGGGAGCCCCCACCGTGGGCACCGACGGCGGCTACGACCTGGAGTCGATCGCCGCCGTCGTCCTCGGCGGCACGGCGCTGGCGGGCGGCAGGGGAGGCGTGGCGGGAACCGTCGGCGGCGTCCTGCTGCTGGCCGTCCTCGACAGCGTCTTCAACCAGCTCGAAGTCAACTCCTTCTTCAAGGACGTGGTGCGCGGCGTGGTGATCGTGGCGGCGGTGGCCGTCTACGCCCGTCGTGCGGGAAGGAAGCGGCTGTGAAGCGCGCTCTGCCGATCTTCGCGGTCCTGGCCGCGCTGCTGGTCGCCATCGCGGTGGCCAACCCGTTCTTCCTGGAGCCCGCCGGGTTCTTCGCCTTCGTCAAAAGGGCCGCGCCGCTGGTGATCCTGGCGGCGGGGCAGTACTTCGTGATCGTCTCCGGGGAGTTCGACCTGTCGGTCGGGTCGCTGGTGACGGTCGAGGTGGTCGTCGCCGCCCGTCTGATCGACGGCGACGAGGCGGCCACCTGGCCCGTCCTGGCCCTGGTGATCGTCATCGGCCTGCTGGTCGGGCTGGCCAACGGGGCCGTGACGACGCTGCTGCGGGTGCCGTCGTTCATCACCACGCTGGGCATGATGCTCGTGCTGTCCGGCGCGGTCTTCCTCTGGACGGGCGGCGCGCCGCGCGGGGCGCTCTCGCAGGCCTTCAGGGTCTTCGGGCGCGACACGCTGTGGTCCACGCTCATCCTGCTGGCCGTGGGCGTCGCCGCGGCGCTGATCATGCGGGCCGACTTCGGCCGCACACTCATCGCCACGGGCGACAACGAGCGCGCGGCGGCCCTGTCGGGGGTCAGGGTCACCAGGGCACGGATCCTCGCCTTCGTGCTCTCCGGGCTGGCCGCGGCGGTCGCGGGCATCCTGCTCGGCGGCTTCGCGGGGGTCTCCGCCCAGGTCGGCCAAGGGTTGGAGTTCTCGGCCATCACCGCGGTCGTGCTCGGCGGCGTGGCGCTCGGCGGCGGCCGCGGCTCGGTCGTGGCGGCCATGGCCGGCGCCCTCACGCTGGAGGCGCTGTTCACCCTGCTCAACCTGTACGGCATCTCGGGCGCGCTGGAGTTCACCGTGCAGGGCGTCATCATCATCGCCGCCGTGGCGGCGGGAGCCGTACGGCTTCCCTTCCCCCTCACCCCCCGAAAAGGAGACGCACATGTCGCGTCCTAAGCCCTTCCTCGTCGCCCTGGCAGGGCTCGCGTTACTCGCGGCCGCCTGTACCAGTGACAAACCGGCCACCACCGCCACCCAGGCCGCGACGTCGGCCGGCGCCTCCGCCGCGCCGTCCTCGGCGGCGTCCGCGGCGGGGACGGGCGAGCAGTCGAAGTTCTTCGTGCAGGCCGACTACGACGCCCAGCTCGCGATGCGCACCAAGACCGCGCAGGGACCCGCCGACAAGCCGTGGGAGCAGGCCATCGACCCCCAGATGGTCAGCACCTCCCAGTACAAGAAGAGCGGCGGCTATCACCTGTGCTTCTCCAACGCGGCCGTCAACAACCCGTGGCGGCAGGTCGGCTGGAAGAGCATGCAGGCCGAGGTGGCCCTGCACAAGGAGTTCACCACGTTCACCGCCCTGGACGCCGAGGGCAAGGACGACAAGCAGATCTCCGACATCGCCGAGCTGACCGGCAAGGGATGTGACGCCCTGATCGTCTCGCCCAACACCACCGCCACCCTCACCCCCGCGGTGAAGGCCGCCTGCGGCAAGCTGCCGGTGATCGTCTTCGACCGCGGCGTGGAGACCGACTGCCCCGTCACCTTCATCAACCCCATCGGCGGCTACGCCTTCGGCGCCGACGGTGCGGAGTTCCTGGTGGAGAAGGTGCCCGCGGGCGGCAAGGTGCTCGCCCTGCGCATCCTGCCGGGCGTGGACGTCCTGGAGACCCGCTGGTCGGCGGCCAAGGCCACCTTCGACAAGAGCCGGCTGCAGGTCGTCGGCGTGGAGTTCACCGACGGCGACGCGGCCAAGACCAAGAGCATCGTCAGCGACTACATCGCCCGTCATGGCAAGCTGGACGGTGTGTGGATGGACGCGGGAGCCACCGCCGTCGCCGCGGTCGAGGCGTTCGAGGACGCGGGCGTGCCCGTCCCCGCCATGGTCGGCGAGGACCAGCAGGACTTCCTGCAGAAGTGGAAGCAGAACAACCTGACCGCCATCGCCCCCACCTACCCGACCTACCAGTGGCGCACCCCCGTCATCGCGGCGCTCAAGATCCTCAAGGGCGAGGAGGTGCCGAAGACCTGGAAGCTGCCCCAGCCGAAGATCACCGCGGAGAACCTCGACACCTACCTGCAGCCCAACATGCCGCCGCTGCACTACGCGCTGTGCGGATGCGAGAGCCTGCCCGGCTTCCCCGAGACCTGGGGCGGCAAGAAGTGAACCTGGGTGTCAACACCTGGGTGTGGACCTCGCCGCTGACCGACGGCGACCTGGAGGCGCTCGCGCCCCGGGTCGCCGGGTGGGGGTTCGACGTCATCGAACTGCCCGTCGAGCAGCCGGGCGACTGGGACCCGGCCAGGGCGGCCGACCTGCTCGCCTCGCTCGGCCTGCGCGCCTCCGTGGTGCTGGTCATGCCGCCGGGACGTGACCTGGTCGCCTCCGACACGGTCAGGGAGACCCAGGACTACCTCAGGCACTGCATGGACGTGGCCGAGATCGTCGGCTCACCGGTCATCGCGGGGCCCGCCTACAGCGCGGTCGGCCGCACGTGGAGGATGTCCGCGAGCGAGCGCGCGGCCGCCTACGCCGAGCTGCGCGAGAACCTCAGGCCCGTCATCGACCACAGCGAGGTACGGCTGGCGGTCGAGCCGCTCAACCGCTACGAGACGAGCCTGCTCAACACCGTCGAGCAGGCGCTGGAGGCGCTGCCCGAGCGCGCCGGACTGACCCTCGACATCTATCACCTGAACATCGAGGAGAAGGACCCCGCGGCGGCCGTACGGCTGGCCGCGGGCAGGATCGCGCACGTCCAGGTCTGCGGCACCGACAGGGGCACCCCCGGTCAGGACCGCTTCGACTGGCCCTCCTTCGTGGGGGCGCTGCGCGAGGTCTCCTACGGGGGACCGCTGGTCATCGAGTCGTTCACCGCCCACAACCAGACGATCGCCACCGCCGCCTCCATCTGGAGGCCGCTGGCGCCCAGCCAGGACGCTCTCGCCGTCGATGGGCTGGCCTTCCTCCGCACCCTCTAACGAAGACCCGCCATGCGTCGTGCTGCCCTCATCCTGCCGTTCCTCCCCGGTGACGACCGCCGCCTTCGCCCCGCCCAACTGCGCGGGCTGGAACAGCGGCGACGCCCACCACGTCATCTCCACCCTCACGTGACAACGTGACGGAGCCCCCGGCCGGACGCGCGGCCGGGGGCTCCGTCATGTCTCGATCAGGCGGGAATCCTCCGCTGGAGGTCTATGAGGATCTCCATCGCGGTGGTGTTGAACTCGGTCTGGCTGGTCTTGAGATCCGCGAGTCCGGTCCCGACCTCGGCCACGTCGGTGCTGACCTGTGCTAGTTCGGCCTCGACCTTGGCCCTGAACTCCTTGAGGTTGTTCGCCACCCCGTTGATCCGGTGGGTGACGTCTTCCAGCCCCTGCATCATGTCGGCCCTCGACGCGATCACGGCGTTCTCGATGTCCGTGACGAACTGGAGGCCGGATTCCTTGATGCCCATCATGCTCTCCCTCTACGGTGGGGGAGGGACCTGGACGGTATCAGCGTTCAGGTCCCCGTTCGTGTGTTCTAACGCTAGCGGATGACCGCGCGGCTCGACAGAGGAATGACGCGCTCTGTCATCACGAAATCACCGCACGTCACCTCTTCTTCCACAAGGTAGGAGAGATGTTACTCTTGGCGCACCAAGCAAGCGCTCGATCACGCGCGGAGGCGTCGATGGAACGCACGGCCGTCCTGGTGATGGAGATGCAGCGCGGCGTCGTCGGCGATGTCACGAGATTTCCCGAGCTGGTGGCGGTGTGCGACAAGCGGAGAGTGGTCGCCAACGCCGCCGAGGTGCTGCGCGGGGCGAGAAGCGCGGGCGTGCCGGTGATCCACTGCACGGCGGCCTTCCGCGCCGACAGGGCGGGCTCGCACACCCGCAACAGCCCGTTCCTCGCCCACCTGCTCAAGGACCCCGCCCACATGCTGGAGGGCACAGGGGCCGTCGAGGTGCTGCCCGAGCTGTGGGAGCCAGGCGATCTGGAGAGCCGCCGCCATCACGGGTTCTCGCCGTTCACCGGCACCAGCCTGGACATGACGCTGAGGTCGCTGGACGTGACGCGGGTGGTGGCCGTCGGGGTGTCGCTGAACCTCGGCATCCAGGGCCTGGCGATCGAGGCGGTCAATCTCGGCTACCGGGTCACCGTCGTCACCGACGCCGTGGCGGGCATCCCCGACGACTATGCGCAGGCCGTCCTCGACCACACGATCGGCCTGCTGGCGAGCAGGGTGACGGCCGCTCGGGTCTGGGAGGCGGGCCGGTGATGGACGGTATGCGGCTGGACGGCAGGCGCGCGGTGGTCACCGGGGGAGCGGGCGCGATCGGGGCGGCCATCTGCGCCGACCTGGCCGCGCTCGGCGCCCGCGTGGTGGTCGCGGACGTCGAGGGGGAGGGCGCGGCGAAGGTCGCGCAGGCGCTGCCCGCGGGCCTGGGCACGGCGCACCGCGTCGACCTGGCCGACCCCGCGTCGATCGAGGAGTTCTGCGCCGCGGCGGGCGCCGTGGACATCCTCGTCAACAACGCGGGCCTCTCGATCGTCGAGCCGTTCACCGGCAGCGACCCCGCGCACTGGGACCTCATGTGGCGGGTCAACCTGCGCGCCCCCATGCTCATGACGAAGCTGCTCCTGCCGGGGATGGTCGAGCGCGGGTGGGGGCGGCTGGTGTTCGTCTCCTCCGACGGCGCGAGGGCGGGCTCGGGCGGGGAGGGCGCCTACGCCGCGACGAAGGCGGGGCTGTTCGGGCTGGCCAAGACGCTGGCGAGGGAGGCCGCGAAGGGCGAGGTCACCTCCAACGTCGTCTGCCCAGGCCCGACGGACACCCCGATGCTGAGGAGGGTCGCCGAGCAGGAGCCGGGACTCGTGGAGAAGATCGCCAGGGGCATCCCGCTGCGCAGGCTCGGCGAGCCCGAGGACGTCGCGGGACTGGTGGCCTACCTGTGCACCGAACGCGCCGCCTACATCACGGGACAGACGCTGTCGGTCAGCGGCGGGGTGACGATGCAGTGAGCTCAGAGCGCGTCGTAGACCGCCTTCGTCAGCTCCCATGCCGCCGTGCCGCCCGCGAAGGCCGCCGACATCTCGTTCATGGTGTAGGCGATGGCCAGGCCGCGCGCGGGGTCGGCCAGGCCGAGGAAGCCGCCCATGCCGGCATGGCCGAAGGCGGTGGGCGCGAAGGGCGCGAACCCCTCGGAGGGCAGCATGAACCCGAGCCCGAACGAGGTGTCGACCAGAAGGACCCTGTCGCGACCGGAGACCCTGGGGCGCAGGGCGTCGCGAAGGGTGCCCGGCTGGAGGATCTCGCCGGCGATGAGCGCCCGGTAGAAGCCGGACAGCGCCCTCGCCGTGGTGACCAGGCCCATGGCGGGCCAGCCCGCGCGCAGGAGGTCGGGGTGGTTGGCGCCGCCCTTCAGCCTGTGCACGCCGGGGTTGCCGAGCGCCCTGTTCATCAGGCTGTTCGGATCGCGCGCCGCCTGCTCGGCCTCGCTGGACGGCTCGCTCTCCGCGAGGGGTGCGGCCTCGGCGAGGCCCTGCTGGGACGGGCCGGGGCGGGGGCCGGCGGACAGGCGGGCGGCTCTGGCGATCACGTCGTCGGGCGCGCCGAGCCACAGGTCGAGGCCCAGCGGCCCCGCGATCTCCGCGGCCACCAGCTCGCCGACCGACTTGCCCGTCACCCTGCGCATCACCTCGCCGACCAGGAACCCGTAGGTCAGCGCGTGGTAGCCGTGGGCGCTGCCCGGCTCCCACAGCGGCGACTGGCGCGCCAGCCTGGCGGCGATGGCGGCCTGGTCGCCGTACTCCTCGACGGGCACCCGCTCCTCGATCGCCGGCAGCCCCGCCTGGTGGGTGAGCAGGTGCTCGACCGTGACCTCGGGAGAGGAGAACTCGGGCCACAGCGCGGCCACCGGCGTCGACAGCTCGAACAGCCCGCGCTCGACGAGCAGCAGGGCGACGGTCGCGGTCACCGCCTTGGTGCAGGAGTAGGAAAGGACGGGCGTGTCCGCCTCCCACGGCCTGCCGGTGCGCCGGTCGGCGACGCCGCCCCACAGGTCCACCACCAGCTCGCCGTCGACATGGACGGCGAAGGCCGCACCCAGCCCCATCTGCCGCGCGAACACGTCGTCCAGTCGCATGGACACCTCTCTGGTGAAAGGAAGCGCTTGCTTGGTAACCGAGCCTAACAACTGGGGCCGCTTCGGCACAGACGACCAGCGCGGCACCCTGAACCTGCTCACCCCGGCCACGGTGCTCGACGCCCTCGCCGGCGCGAGGACCGGCCAGGTGCTCAATCTGGCGATGCCGATCAGGGGCGCCACCTCCTCGGCCGCCCCCACGACCGTCCCGCACCTGCGCGGCCGTCCGCTGCCGCAGCACTTCATGTCCGTGGACGGCGGCGACTACGCGGCAGGGGCCAGGGCGATCGGGGCGGGCCTGCGGATGGCCGACGACGCGTTGATCGTCACCCACCACGGCACCACGACCCACATGGACGCGCTGTGCCACATGTGGGAGGGCGACCAGCTCTACAACGGCCACCCCGCCTCCAGGGTCCGCTCGTACGGCGCCGCCCGCTGCGGCATCGAGCAGGTCGGCGGGATCGTGGCGCGAGGGGTGTTCTTCGACGTGCCGCGCCATCTGGGCATGGCGCACCTGCCGGTGGACTTCAGGATCGGGGCGGCGCTGCTGGAGGAGATCGGTCCTGGGCTGCGGCAGGGCGACGTGGCGGTGATCCGCACCGGCTGGCCGCTGACCTGGCCCGACACCTACCGGAGCGGCCAGCCGGGCCTCGCGCCCGACGCGGGCCGCTGGCTGGCGGGGCGCGACGTGGCCGCGGTGGCCTGCGACAACGCCGCCATCGGCGGGCTGAACGCCGACCAGCTCGCCGACGAGAGCCTGGAGGACGACCTGCACCTCATCCTGCTCCACCGCCACGGCGTGCACCTGATCGAGATGCTGTGGCTGGAGGAGCTGGCTCAGGCGGGCCCCGCCGACTTCGTGCTGGTCGTGGCGCCGCTGAAGATCGAGGGAGGCACCGGCAGCCCGGTCAGCCCGCTGGCGATCCTGTGAGGTCGAGCACGCGAAGGGCCTGCGTGGCGGTGTCGCGCAGCCTGGCGGCGTCGTTCGACCCCTTGCCTATCAGGCGCAGCCCTTGCAGCACCGTGAGCAGGAACCTGGCCAGGGAGCGGGGGTCCTGGGCGCCGTCCAGCTCGCCCTGTTCCCGCGCCCTGGTCAGCGCCGCCGCGAGCGTGTTCTCGATGAAGTCCCAGTTGGACTCCACCCGCCTGGCCAGCTCCTCGTCGTGAGGGGCCAGCTCGACCGCGGTGTTGACCACCAGGCAGCCGCGGTGGGCGCTGTCGTGCGCGGCCTCGTCGGCGAACCTCCTCACCAGCTCCCGTACGGCGGGCAGCACCGGCCCCTGGCCGGACAGCAGGCTCTCGAAGTCGATGCCCTGCTCCAGGTAGCGCTCGTAGGCCTTCAGGTAGAGCTCGCGCTTGCCGCCGAAGGTGGCGTAGATGCTCGCCCTGCCGATGCCGAGGTGCTGGACGAGGTCGGACATGGAGGTGGCCTCGTAGCCCCGCTGCCAGAACAGCTCCATGGCGGCCTGCAGCGCCTGGTCGGGATCGAACTCCTTGGTCCTGGCCATGGCCAGAACCTAGGCTTTATTGGAACGCTCTGTCAAATATCAGCTGTACTCCTGGAAGCGGGGCCAGGCCGTGCGCCATGGCGTCCTGAGGCCCTTGCACACCAGCACGGGCAGGCCGAGGAACTCGTTGTCCACGCCCGCCTCGTTGCTCACCCTGCCGTGCTCCACGCAGCTCTGGAAGAGCCTCTCCATGCGCATGCGTGGATACTTCACCACCACGGCCACGTCGGCGCTCTCGGGCGGCGGGCCGTACAGGTGGAGCTGGTTGTGTCCGCTGTAGACCGGCGGCAGGTCGCCTGCCAGGTGGAGGGCGCCCGCCTCGCCGTAGCTGCCTGCCAGCAGCATCGCGCGGGCGCGCTCCTCGGGGGTCAGCGTGCCCACGGCGGCGCGGACCGCTCCGGTGAACTCCGGCCAGCCGACCGACTCTCTGACGACCTCGTTGACCAGCGGAATCGGGGTCATGCTCACCACCGACACCGGGATCAGCGGCAGTGCGAAGATCGCGCAGAACGTGCCGTTGACCGCCAGCGAGGAGCCGAGCCCGGGCGTCACGCCCGCGCAGAACAGCAGGATGATCAGCCCGGCGGTGTAGTCGAACCGGCCGCCGCTGATCAGCGTCAGCGCCGCGGCGACCGGGTAAGCGAACGCGAGGCAGCGCAGCCGCTCGTCACGCCACAGCCGCAGCCAGCCGCGCGCGGCGACGAAGGCCACCACGGGACCGAACAGCACGATCTGCATCGGGACGAACAGGACGCGCATCTCCGCGCCCTTGTCCTCGCTCAGCGCGGCCGCCATCTCCAGCTGCGGCCAGCCGTTGACCGCCTGGAAGATCAGGTTGGGAGAGGCGATCAGCACCGCCAGCCCCGCGCCCGCCCACAGCCACGGATCGCGCAGGATCCTGCGCGGGCCCACCGCGAGCACACCCGCGGCCAGTCCGATGACCAGCAGCGCGATCAGGTGCTTGTTGTAGGTGGCCGCGCCGATGACCGCGCCCGCTGCCAGCCACCAGCGTCCCTCACCTCTGAGCAGGACTCGCAGGACGAAAAGGATCGCCGCCGACCAGAGCGGCAGGTCGGCGCTGAGCGTCAGCAGCGAGTGACCCGCGATCAAAGTGAACGCGCCGGTGCCGATGCCCGCCGCGGCCAGGATCTGCGCCCTGCGGTCGCCGCCCAGCTCGCGGCTGATCAGGCCGACCAGGAAGACCAGGATCGCCGTGCACACCAGTGCGGGGATCCTCAGCCCGGTCAGCGTGTCGCCGAACAGCGAGATCGACAGCCTGGCCAGCATCGGGGTGAGCGGGGGCTGGTCGACGTAGCCCCATGCGGGGTGCTCGGACAGCAACCGGAAGTACAGCTCGTCGCGGTGGTAGCCGTACAGCGGGGTGAGCGCGAGGAGCAGCGCCGACAGCAGGGCCGCGATGAGGGCGAGGGGACGCCAGGCTACGGGGGGCACATCGGATCAACGTAGCCGCCCACGCTGCCCTTCGGCCACCTGCTTGAAAACCTGCCGGAAAGCGGCATAGGCCTGCTCGCCCACGGCCTCGGCGTGCCGCCGCTCGATGGCCGCGATGATCGCGTCGGACTTCACCATCTGGTCGAGCCCCAGCTCGGTGGGCATGACCAGCTTGGCCCTGCGGTCGCGGGGGTCGGGCTCCCTGCGCACGTAGCCGAGCTCGACCAGCTCGTCGACCAGCGTGCCGATGACCTGTTTGTGCTGCCCGGACTGCTGGGCCAGGTCCGTGGCCCTGCTGCCCTCCTCGTCCAGGTAGGCCAGGACGGCGCCATGGCGCGGGCGCAGTCGTGGGTGGCCCTGCTCGGCGAGCGCGGAGAACAGCTCCTTCTGCAGCGAGAACAGCACCTGGCCCGCCATGACGCCGAGGTCGGGGTCGGCCTTCTTGCGTTCGGCCCGGTTCACGAGCCCCTCCTCTTCGGTCACCAATATTGACTATCAGTGATAATGATTGTAGCGTCTCCGTAAGGATGATCCACATCACCGGTGCGACGGGTACCGTTTCCAGCGCTCTGCTGAGGTCCCTGCCTGCCATGGACCGCGTGCGGGTCCTGGTACGCGCCCCTTCGAGGGCGCCATCGGAGGGGAGGCGGCGGTGGGCGACCTCCACAGGCCCGCGAGCCTGCCAGGCGCGTTCGCCGGCGACCTTCCGGCAGCCCGGACTGTGCGGTCAGCATGAAGTGCGGGAGGGCCTGCGCGGAAGGGTGGGGCGACTACACCACGGGTGACGTCGCCGAGGTAGTCGGACGGCCCGCACGCTCCTTCGCCGCGTTCGCCAGGGAGCGCGCGAGCCGCCTTCGTGCGGCGTCGGCGATTCCCCTGCTCAGGCGCCCGGGTAGTTGCCGCCGCCGTGCGCCAGGTCCAGGGCGTCGTAGTCGGGGGCGAAGCCCTTCTTCGGGATCGACTCGACGAAGTCCACGTGCCTGGGCCTCTTGTAGGCCGCCAGCTGACCTCTGACGTGCTCGACGAGCTCCTCCGCCGAGGCCTCTCCCTTGAGCGCCACCACGGCCTTGACCGCCTGGTGCCACCGCTCGTCGGGCACGCCGATCACGGCGGCGTCCGCCACGGCGGGGTGTGACCTGAGCGCGCGCTCCACCTCGGCGGGGTAGACGTTCTCGTTGCCCGACTTGATCATGCGCAGCTTCGGGCCGATGAAGGTGATGGTGCCGTCCTGCTCGCGCCTGCCGAGGTCGCCGGTGTGGTGCCAGCCGTACCGGGACTTCAGCGCGTTCAGCTCGGGTCTGGCGAAGTAGCCGGAGAAGAGCGTCTTGCCCCTGGCGCAGATCTCGCCGACCTCTCCCTGGGCGACCTCCGAGCCGTCGGGCGCCAGGATGCGCACCTGGACCAGCGGCGAGGGGCGTCCGGCGAACCCTGCGGCGCCCGGCGCGAGGCCGAGGAAGGTGAGCATGCCGCCCACCTCGGTCTGGCCGTATCCGCCCATCTTCGACCTGCACCATGGCGAGTCGTCGGGCGTGGTCATCTCGTCCCACTCCGCCGAGTGCGAGACGAACCGCAGCGACGACAGG
The DNA here is from genome assembly GCF_039533245.1 of Nonomuraea recticatena. Taxonomy (NCBI): domain Bacteria; kingdom Bacillati; phylum Actinomycetota; class Actinomycetes; order Streptosporangiales; family Streptosporangiaceae; genus Nonomuraea; species Nonomuraea recticatena. The sequence continues at coordinate 149,851 of NZ_BAAATE010000010.1, forward strand.
TCGTACTTGCGCTCCGCGTTCGCCGCCGCGACCGCGTCGATCATCTGCCCGAACAGGAACGCCTGCGTCACCTTCTCGGCGTCGACGAGCCGGCAGACCTCCTCGGCGTCGAAGGAGGGCGTGAAGACGTTCGTGCCGCCGATCTGCAGCGTGGCCAGGCAGAACATCATCGTGCCCACGTGGAAGAGCGGCCCGTTGTTGAGGAAGGTGAAATCTGGCTCCATCTGCCTGACCACCAGCAGCGACATGCTGTGCGCCAGCAGCGCCGCGCTGCTGAGCATGGCGGCGTTCGGCCGTCCCTCGAAGGCGGCGGTGTAGAGGGCGAGCACGGGCGCGCCGTCGTCGACGGGCGGCAGGTCGGAGGGGTGGCCCTCCTCGACGAGCGCCGCGTGGTCGTCCACCCAGGCGTCGGTGGCCAGGGGAGCCGCAGCCTCGAACCGCTCCCACACCACCACCCTCGGCGACAGGTCCTCGACCACGAAGCGCAGCTCGTCGGTGGACTGCCGCCAGTTGGCGGGGCAGAAGAGCGCGCCGAGGCGCGAGCAGGCCAGCAGCAGCTCCAGGACGGCATGCGAGTTCTGGCCCAGCCACAGGACCCGTTCGCCCTCGCCCACGCCGCGCGCCGCCAGCGCGCCTGCCAGCCGTGAGACCCTGGCGTCGAGCTCGGAGTAGGTGAGCCGCAAGGAGCCGTCGACCACCGCCGTCACCTTCGGGCGGCTGCGCGCGTGCTCGGACAGGACGTCGGAGAGTGTCAGCGAGTGGATCATCACGCCTCCTGGAACGCGGGTATCACCTCGGTCGCGAAGAACCGCATGACCTTCTTCATCTCCTCCAGCGGCATCGGCCTGGTGCTGCCGAAGTCGCACAGCAGCGTGGAGAAGCCCGCCTCCTTCAGCACGCCGATCTGCTCGATCACACGGGCGGGGTCGCCGATGACCTCGAGCTGCTCCCAGCGGAAGTCGTTGGAGACCGTCCCGCCCTTGAGATAGCGGTCCTGGTAGTACTCGAAGCCCTGCGCGGCCTTGCCCGTCCTGTGGTCGATGGGCGCGCTGCGCTCGTTGAAGATGCGGGATCTGTCGAAGGAGGCCTCGAACCTCGCCTGGTCCTCGCGTGCCCGCTCGACGGTGGGCGCGACGTAGACGCTTCGCGCGACCACGAGATCGGCCTGCGCCAGGCCGGAGACCGAGCGCCAGGTCTCCGCGGCCTTCACGACCTTGCGGAACGGGGCGGCGGGGTCGGCGAGGATGGGCAGGCCGCGCTCGCCGTACATGGTGACGGTTTCGGGGGAGACGGCGGCCACGTGGATGGGCGGGTGCGGCGCCTGCAGCGGCCTGGGCGTCAGCGACACCTCGCCCGTCCGGTAGAACTTGCCCTCGTGCTGGAAGGAGTCCTGGGTCCAGAGCCCGAGGATCACCTCGAGCGCCTCGTTGAAGCGGTCGCGCGCCTCGGCCAGGTCGATCCCGAAGCCCTCGAACTCGAAGCTCTGGTAGCCGCGCCCGATGCCCAGGTCGAGCCGTCCGCCCGAGAGCACGTCGACCAGCGCCGCCTCCTCGGCCACGTGCACGGGGTTGTGCAGGGGGAGCACCACGATGCCGGTGCCCAGGCGGATCCGCTCGGTGCGGGCGGCGGCGTGGGCGAGCAGGGTGAACAGGTTGGGGACCACGCCGTAGTCGCGGAAGTGGTGCTCGGCCAGCCGTACCCCGTCGAACCCCAGCTCCTCGGCCAGCTCGATGAGCTCAAGGTGGTAGTCGTAGACGTCCTTGAAGCTCTGCCCTTCGAACCGGTGGAAGAGGTGGAACGTGGAGAACCTCATGCGTCAGCCCTTCGACTCTGAACCAAGCGCTCGCTTGGGAGCGTATCAGCCGGGGGCGCGGCAGGCTACCTGGGAGGTAGTCGCGCAGGGTCGCGGCGCGCTGCCAGGATGGGGTTGTTTCCGCACGATCCACGCCGGAGGGCCACACCATGTCGACGTCCACGACCACGACCACGCGCGCTGTCGTCGAGGAACTGCTGCGCCGGATCGGCGAGGGCGACCCCGAGCGGATCGCCGAGCTGTACGCCGAGGGCGCGGACTGGAAGCTCGACTGGCCCGAGGCTGAGCACGGCCGCGCCGCCACCCCGTGGATCCGTCACCGCTCCACCCGCGCCGACGCCGCCGCCCACTATCGCCAGATCGGCGAGCACCACGTGCCCGGCAGCGCGGACACCCGGATCGAGCGCATCCTCGTGGACGGCGCCGACGCGGTGGTGCTCGGCGAGATCCGCCAGACCGCCCGCTCCACCGGACGCGCCTATCGCGCGAGGTTCGCCCTGCACCTCACGATCGAGGACGGCCTGGTCACCCGCCACCACGTCTACGAGGACAGCCTGGCCGTCGCCCAGGCCTTTGCGCCTGCGGAGAGGTGACGCGGCGGTCTCGGATTCAACGGAGGCGATGGTCGCCGGCCCACTGCGCGATGGCAGCCGCGATCGCCAGAGGATGATCCTCCGGGGTGTGGTGCCCGGCGACCGCGTCGTGGTGCCTGATCTCCAGAGCGGCCATGTTCGCCGCGCACCAGTCGACGAGCTCCTCGCCCATCATGCTCCCCGGCCCCGGCTCGAACGTCAGCAGGAGTTTGGGCACCTCCCCGCTGCTCGCCAGCCAGGCGCCGTACGCCTCGACCCTGGCCACCACCTCGGCGGGCTCCCCTCCCAGCGGCATCGACCGCGGCCATTGCAGCAGCGGCAGGCGACTCTCCCTGGTGGGGTACGGCCGGCGGTAGACGTCGAGGTCGTCCTTGCTGAGAGGGGTGGCGACGGTGGCGGGCAGACCCTGTTCGAGGAAGGCGTTGTCGTCGAGGATCATGGTCTCGCCGACGCCCTTCGTCCTGATCGCCTGGAACAGCGGACGGCCCCCCTCGGGGAACTCCTCCCATGACATCGCCTTGACGATGGTCTCGGTGAACGCGACGCCGCGCACCCTTCCTGGGTGGCGGGCGGCCCAGTCGAAGGCCAGGGCGCCGCCCCAGTCGTGCCCGACCAGCACCACCTGGTCGAGTTCGAGCGCGTCGAACCAGGCGTCCAGGTAGCGCGCGTGGTCGGCGAAGGTGTAGTCGATCGGAGGCTTGCCCGACTCGCCCATGCCGATCAGGTCGGGGGCCAGACGGCGCCAGGGCTCACCGACGGCGGGCAGGACGTGCCGCCACAGGTGGGAGGAGGTCGGATTGCCGTGCAGGAAGACCACCGGCGCTCCCGCGCCGAGCTCCCTGTAGGAGATCGTGGAGTCGAGTACGGGCTGAACGGGCATGGCAGGTCCTTGTCAGAGGTTGAGGTTCATCACACGGTCGACCGCGATCTCGATCACGACCCGGTCGAGCGGGTCCGGCGGCGGGGAGCCGTAGCGTTCGGTGTAGCGTCGCGCCGCCTCGGCCACCCGTTCAGGGTCGGCGCTGACAGTGGCGACGCCTTCGAGGGTGACCCAGCGGAACCCCTCCGCCTGGCAGAGCGCGGCGCGGCCGCCCTGGCGGAAGGTCAGGTTCCTGGCCTTGCGCGAGGGTGCCCTGGTCAGGACGCGCGCCAGGCCGGCGATGGCGTCCCAGGTGAAGCGCACGGGCACCACGTGCGGCGAGCCGTCGGGTCTGAGGGTGGTCAGGGTGGCCGGTTGCGGCCCGGACAGAAAGGCCTCGACCCGGCTCGGCGGCGCGCTCACCTGAAGGCCGCGACGTTGCGCGCGGCCCAGTCGGCGAAGGCGCGGGGCGCGCGGCCGAGAAGCAGCTCCACATCGGGGCTCACCTTCTGCTCCTCGGGGGTCGGCTCGCCCAGGATGGCCAGCGTGCCGTCCACGACCGGTTCGGGCATGAACGCCAGCATCTGCGCCCGCGCCTCCTCGTGGGTCTGCTCGTCGAACCGCACCGGCGCGCCCAGCGCGGCCCCGATCGCCTCGGCCCGCTCACGCGGGGTGATCGGTGCGGGTCCGGTCAGTTCGTAGGTACGGCCCGCGTGGCCCGCCTGGCGCAGGACCACCGCCGCGACCTCGGCGATGTCGGCAGGGTCGATGGTCGGCAGCCCGACCTCGGCGAACGGCGCGGCAGCCGTGCGGTGCGCCCTGATGCTCTCGGCCCAGGCGTAGGCGTTGGAGTCGAAGCCGCAGGGCCGCAGGATCGTCCATTCCAGACCCGACTCGCGCACCGCCTCCTCGAAGGCGGCGGGGTGGCGGTAGATGTGCGGCCTGGTGCCCGCGCCCTGGGAGGACAGCAGGACGACGCGCCGCACACCGGCGCTCTTGGCCTGCTCGAGGATGGCCTGCGGGTCCTCACCCGCGACCAGCAGGAACAGGGCGTCGGCGCCTTCCAGTGCGGTCCGCAGGCCGGCGGGGTCGGCCAGGTCGGCCTGGCTGTGCCGTACGCCGGGCGGGACCGGGGCGGGCTGCCTGGAGACGGCGGTCACGCGCTCACCGGCGTCGGCGAGCACCTGCACCAGCTGGCGTCCGACATTCCCCGTGGCCCCTGTCACTACGAACATCTCATGCTCCTCTAACTGAGTTAGTTGGATGACTAAGTAGGGACCTTAGTGGGCCTGGAGTCTTCGTGTCCATAGTGAGTCAGATGACTGACAAATCAGCGCCTCAGGGCTTCTTGGCCACGCCACCCAGGAGGTAGTCGCCGACGCCCTGCAGCGGGGCCAGCTCGGCCACCTCAGGCCGCCACTCGGCCACGTTCACCAGCCCGGGCTCCACGAGCTCCAGCCCGTCGAACAGCGGCAGGATCTCCTGCCTGGTGCGCAGCCTGATGTGCGCCGTGGCCAGGTCGTAGACCGAGGCGATGTCCTCCGACTCGGTGGGCCGGTTCGGGCAGGCGTGCGACAGCACGAGATGACTTCCCGGCGCCATGCGCTCCTTCAGTCTGCCCAGGATGCGGGCAGGGCCGTCGCCGTCCTGGACGAAGTGCAGCACCGCCACCACCAGGATCGCGATCGGCTGGTCGAAGTCGAGCAGCCTGCGCGCCTCGTCGCAGTCGAGGATCGCCTCGGGCAACCTCAGATCGCCCTGCGCCACGTCGACACCCTCGGACCCCGACAGGATCGCCCTGCCATGTGCCAGCACGATCGGATCGTTGTCGACGTAGAGCACGTGAGCGTCGGGACCCGCCACCTCGTGGACGTTGCCCTGGGTCGGCAGTCCGGTTCCGATGTCGAGGAACTGCCTGATGCCCTGGTCGGCCAGGTACCGTACGGCCCGCTGCATGAACGCCCGGTTCTCCCGCGCCGCCTGCCGCGTCTCGGGGACGACGGCCAGCACCTTCTCGGCGGCCTCCCGGTCTGAGGGGAAGTTGTCTTTTCCGCCCAAGTAGTAGTCGTACATCCGGGCCACGCTGGGGATGTGCGGGTTGATGCCGGGGAGAGCGTCATCCATAGACCATGATCATAGACGGTCTTCGTCCAGATTTGAGGCTTTTGCACCCCTGGGGCGACGATGCCGTCAACGTGCACGGCGGCGCCCGCGCTGACGGGTGACGACGTCGTGGAGGGCGGCTCTGGCGTTGGTCAGTAGGCGATGTCGACGGTGTGGCCGTGGGTGGCGGGGTCGGCGGCCATGGAGAGCAGCGCCGTGGCCAGATCCGATTTGGAGAGCGTCAGCCCACCTCTGACCCCCGTGTCGAACGCCATGCGGTACGCCCCCTTGCCCGTCCCCTCCACCAGGCGAGGCGGACGGACGATCGTCCAGTCCAGCCCCGACTCCCTGAGCTCCCGCTCGAACACGAGCCGGTCGGCCTGGGCCTCGCGGAAGACGCGGCGCACGATGCGACGGGTGGCCCGCTGGATCAGCGTGTCGTTCGGCTGGTCGACGAGGGCCGCTGTGACGGCGAGGATGCGGCGGGCGCCGGTGGCCCGCATGGCCTCGATGACATTGTGGCCGCCGGAGGAGTAGACCGTGCAGGGGCCCGTGGAGTGCGGCCCGACCAGGAAGACGACGGCGTCGGTGCCGTTGATCGGCTCCTTGAGGGTGTCGGCGCGCATGACGTCGCCCTGGTAGACGACCAGCCCGGGATGACGATCGGCTACCGCCTCGGGTCTTCTGACGACGGCGTCCACGTCATGGTCGGCATCCAGTGCCTGCCGGACGAAGTGCACACCGGTTCCACCGGTGGCACCGAGGACGGTGAAGCGCATGAGGGCTCCTTTCGCTGGTGCAGCTTGAAGGGATGGGGCTCGGGTTAGGCCCGATGCTCAGCTTGAAGGGATGGGGCTCGGGTTGGGCCCGATGCTCAAGGCATCGACGCGTCCGGATCGCCGTTTCGACCGAGCGGGGTTGATCGAGGGGGTTTGGGCCTGGGGGTCAGACGGGGGTGGGTGAGTGCTTACTCACCCTATGATGGGTAAGCACTCACTCACCCGTCAAGGGGGCCCTCTCATGGACACGCGGGAACGGATTCTCGACGCGGCCACCCGTGCGATGCGCGACCTGGGGGTGGCCAGGGCGACGACCAAGGAGATCGCGAAGGCCGCCGACTGCTCCGAGGCGCTGCTCTACAAGCACTTCTCCAGCAAGGAGATGCTGTACAACGCCGTGTTCAGGGAGCGGATCCCGGTGTTGAAGGAGGCGTCGGCGCGCCTGCACGCCAACGTGGGCAAGGGCTCGCTCGAGGAGAACCTGACCGAGTACGCGCTCGCGGCCGTCCGGCTGTACAAGGACGTGCTGCCGCTGGCCGGGGGGATGTTCGCGGATCCGATGCTGCTCGACGTGATGCGGGCATCGTTCGCGAGCACCGGGTCCGGGCCGCACCAGGCGGTGCTGGCGCTGGCCAGGTTCCTGCGGGCCGAGCAGCGGCGCGGGCGGGTCCTGGCGCAGGCCGATACTGACGCGGCGGCGGCGCTGCTGCTGGGGGCGTGCTTCCAGCGGGCGTTCTTCGAGCATCTGGTGGAGTTGCCCGACGACGCCGACCGGTTCGCCGCTGACCTCGTGAGCATGTTGGCGCCTGCACTCATCGCCTGATCGGGGCTTCGGGCAGGTGGGTGTGCTCATCGCCTGAGTGGGGGCTTCGGGCAGGCGGTGGTTTCGGTGCCCGGTGTGCACACGACCCGGTTCGGTGACGGGATCAGCGACGTCGTGCCGCAGGGTTCGGGGATTTTGTCGGTCGGCCGTGATCTAGTCGGTCCCGTGCCCAGACTTGAAGAGATCACCCCCGACAACGTCTCCGCTGCGGTCGACATCAAGGTGGCTCCTGAGCAGGAGGCCTTCGTCGCCCCCGTGGTGACCTCTCTCGCCGAGGCCTACGCCTCCCGCCGTACTGCCTGGCCACGCCTGGTCTACGACGACGACCGCGCCGTCGCCTTCATCATGGGGAACTTCGACCCTGACAACGAGACGGAGGCCTTCCGCTGCGGCATCTGGCGACTCAACGTCGACGGCGCCGAGCAGGGCAAGGGCTATGGCCGCTTCGCCGTCCTCGCCTTCTGCGAGGAGGCAAGGAGACGCGGAAACCGGCGCGTGACGGTCCTGTGGGAACAGGGCGAAGGTGGACCCGAGGCGTTCTATCTGCGGCTCGGCTTCAGGCCCACCGGCGAGGTGCTCTTCGGGGAGACCGTGGGGGAACTGCTGCTCTGAACGCGGTAGCGAGTCAGGCCACCGCTCGCCTTCAGGTCATGGTCAAGTGGTAGAGAGTGGCGTGGGTTTGGGCGGGGAGCCCGATGAGCCTCCCCGCTCTCCACGGCCATTCCGCCGGAAGAGCGCGCAGGTCCTCAGGTGGGGCCGGGGGTCTCGCGGAGGGGGAGGCGGACCTCGAACCACGTGTCACCGGGCACGGAGCGCACCTTCAGCTCACCGCTGTGCCGTCCCGCCACGATCCGGTAGGAGATGTCCAGCCCCAGCCCGGTGCCCTTCCCCACGGTCTTCGTCGTGAAGAACGGCTCGAAGATGCGCTCCTTGATCTCGTCGGCGACCCCTGGCCCCGTGTCGCCGATCTCGATGATCGCCTCGTCCTCGTCATGGGCCGTCCTGACGGTGAGCGTCCCCTCCTCGCCCATCGCGTCGAGCGCGTTGTGGATCAGGTTCGTCCACACCTGGTTGAGCTCGCCGCCGTACGCCGGGATCGGGGGCAGCGACCTGTCGTAGTCGGTCACCACCGAGATCCCCGGAGGGATCTTGCCCCTGAAGATGGCCAGCGTGCTGTCCAGCAGTTCGTGCACGTCGACGACGCTGAAGGGCGCCCGGTCCATCTGGGAGTACTGCTTGGCCGAGGCGAGCAGCGAGGTGATCCGCTCAGTGGCTTCGGTGACCTCGCCGAGCATCTGCGAGATCTCGGTGGCCTCCGACAGCCAGCGCAGCGCGGCCCCTGCGTGCTCGTCGCCCACCTTGGTGCGGATCTTGGCGAGCGTCTCGAGGGTGAATCCCGCGTTCACCAGCGACGGCGCCAGCTCCCACGCGTCCTCGACGCCGAGCTCCTCCAGCGCGTCGCCGATGGTGTCCTCGGCGTCGGAGATCTCCATCGGGCTGCGAGGGGGCAGCGTGCCGACGGCCTGGGCGCAGGAGTCGGCCATCTCGACGAGGTGCAGCAGCTTCTGCGGCGCTATGCCGTCCTCGGCCAGCCCGGCCAGCTGGATGCGCGAGGCCCTGATGAGGGTGCGCAGCTCGCTCACCGCCCGTACGGCCGCCGCCGCGGGGTTGTTCAGCTCGTGCGTGAGCCCCGCGGTGATCGTGCCGAGCGCCGTCAGCCGCTGTCGCCTGTCGATGATCTCGCGCGCCGCGCGCCCGCCGTACGTCATGCCCTCCAGCAGGTGGAAGGCCATCGGGAACCACTCGGTGACGATGTAGCCGAACTTCTTGGCGGGAAGCACGAACATCCTGCTGGGCGCGGTGGCGCGCAGCGAGTGCTGGTAGACGTCGGGCGCGCGGTTGCCCAGGTAGGCCTGGACGGCGCCAGCGTAGACGCCCGGCTGCGAGGTGCGCGGCTGGGAGACGGGCCCCGCGCTGGTGTCGGTCAGCATCTGGACCTCGCCCTCGATGAGGACGAAGAAGTGCTCGGACGGCTCGCCCTGGCGCAGGACGTACTCGTCGCGCTCGTAGCCGCGGACCTCGCCCTTGGTGGCCAGCAGCGTCAGCTGCTCGTCGGTCAGCCGCTCGAAGAGGAAGAGCTTGCGCAGTTCGTCTATGTCGATCATTGTTTCTCCATGTAGCGGTGCACCAGAGCCACGGCCATGGCGCCCTCGCCGACGGCGGAGGCGACCCTCTTGATCGAGTCGGCGCGCACGTCGCCGGCGGCGAACACGCCGGGGATGTTCGTCTCCAGGAAGTACGGCTGCCGCCGCAGCGGCCAGTTGCGCGGCCGCTCGCCGTACGCCACCAGGTCGGGCCCCGTGAGGACGAAGCCCTTGGCGTCGCGCTCCAGGTCGTCGCCCAGCCAGGAGGTGTAGGGCTCGGCGCCGATGAAGACGAACAGCCACGACGCGTCGGCCGTCCAGGAGGCGCCCCTGGTGTTCAGGGTCAGCTGCTCGAGGTGGCCGTCTCCCGTGCCGCCCGTCACCTCGGTCTCGTAGTGGACCTCGATGGTGGGGATCGCCGCGATCTGCTCGATGAGGTAGTGGGACATGGACTTCTCCAGACCTTCACCCCTCACCAACAAGTGGACCTTGCTGGCGAATCCCGCCAGGTAGACGGCCGCCTGGCCGGCCGAGTTGGCCGCGCCGACGATGAAGACCTCGCGGTCCTGGCAGGAGGAGGCCTCGGTCAGCGCGGCGCCGTAGTAGACGCCCCTGCCGACGAAGTCGTCGAGCCCCGGCGCCTCGAGCCTGCGGTAGGTGACGCCGGTGGCGAGGATGACCGCGTGCGCGGCGATCTCCCCTCCGTCCCTGAAGCCGACGACCCTGGCCTGGCCCTTGGCCTCCAGGCTCATCACCTTGCGGGCGCTGAGCAGCTCGGCGCCGAACTTCAGCGCCTGCCTGCGCGCCCTGTCGGCCAGTTGCGCGCCGGAGACGCCGTCGGGGAAGCCGAGGTAGTTCTCGATGCGGGAGCTCTGCCCTGCCTGGCCGCCCGAGGCGTGCGCCTCGACCAGGACGGTGCGCAGCCCCTCGGAGGCGCCGTAGACCGCCGCGCCGAGCCCCGCGGGTCCGCCGCCGACCACGATGAGGTCGTAGAAGTCGGTCGAGGGCGTGGTGGACAGGCCCACGGCCGAGGCGAGCGTGGACTGGTCGGGCGCCTGGAGCTGCTCGCCCTCCGAGGTGATCACGAGAGGGAGGTGGCACTCCGAGCCCACGGCCGCGACGAGCTGCTTGCCCTCGGGGTCCTCGGACAGCATCCACTGGTAGGGGACGTGGTTGCGGGCCAGGAAGTCGCGAATCTCGTACGACTGCGCCGACCAGCGGTCGCCCACCACCTGCAGCTCGGGCCTGATCTGCCTGTCGGAGCGCTGCCACGCGTCGAGCTGGCCGTCGATCACCGGATAGAACTTCTCCTCCGGCGGGTCCCACGGCTTGAGCAGGTAGTGGTCGAGATCGACGACGTTGATCGCCTGGATGGCGGCGTCGGTGTCGGCGTACGCGGTGAGCAGCACCCTGCGGGCGAACGGGTACATGTCCATCGCCGCTTCGAGGAACTGCACGCCGTTCATCTGCGGCATCCGGTAGTCGGCCAGGATCGCCGCCACCTCGTCGCCGCGCAGGCGCATCTCGCGGACTGCCTCGATCCCCTGCTCGGCGGTCTCGGCGCGGACGATGCGGTACTGCTGGCCGTACTTCTTCCGAAGGTCGCGAGCGACCGCCCTCGACACGCCCGGGTCGTCGTCAACCGTCACGATGACCGGCTTGTCCATGCCCCCGTCCTTCCCTTTTGGCTTCTACAGGAAGGATGTCATGGCTTGCGGCCTCAGCGGAAAGCGCGGACGCTCAGGCCACGATCCTGCTCTCGCCGCCGTCGACCAACAGCGAGACCCCGTTGACGAACGAGGCGCGCTCGCTGGCCAGGAACGCCACCACGTCGCCGACCTCCTCGGGACGTCCGATTCGCCCGATCGGCGTCGTGCCCGTGTGGCCGAGCGACCGAAGCCGCTCGGTGTCGATCGGTCCCGGCAGCACGTTGTTCACCAGGATGCCGTCGCCGCCCACCTCCCTGGCCAGGGTGCGGACGACGCCGGCGACGGCCGTACGGGTGGCGTTGGACAGCGCGAGCCCGTCGAGCACCTCCCGCACCGACCTGCTGGTCACGGTGACGATGCGGCCCCAGCCCCGCGAGCGCATGTCGGGCAGCACGGCCCGCATCAGCCGCACCATGCCGAGCAGGTTGCGCTGGACGGCCACCTCCCAGTCGGCCAGGCTCACCTCGACGAACGTGCCCGCGGGCGGGCCGCCCGCGTTGGCGACCAGGATGTCGATCGGTCCGAGCACCTCGCGCGTCTCCGCGACCACCCGCTCGGCGGCCGCGGGGTCCTCCACGTCGGCGAGTACGGCGTGCACGACGCCGCCGTACTCCTGCAGCTGCACCACGGCGTCCGCCAGACGTTCGGGGCTGCGCGCGCTGACGCACACGTCGCACCCCTCCTGTGCCAGAGCCTTCGCGGCGGCCAGGCCGATGCCGGCGCTGCCCCCTGTGACGAGTGCGACCTTGCCCGAGATGCCGAGATCCATAGGAGCGAGACTACCGATCGCAGAACTGCGCCGCCGCGATGCCCATGACCTGTTCGGTGGACGGGTTGGTGGCCGCGGGGTTGATCGACAGGGTGAGCGAGCGGCCGTCGTCGGAGCGGAAGGCGAAGGTGAGATAGCCGATCAGCTCACCGCTGTGCCCCCAGACCTTCGTCCCGCACGGCGTGGGGTAGGCCTGCAGGCCCAGGCCGTACTCGAAGCCCGCGCCGGTCTTGACGGTGGTCCGCATCGCCTTGAGCGAGGCGGCGCTGGTCAGCTTGCCGGTGAGGAGGGAGTCGAAGAAGACGTCCAGGTCGCGCGCGGTGGAGATCATCTCGCCCGCCGCCCAGTCGAGCGAGGGGTTCATCAGCGTGGCGTCGACCAGCTCGCCGCCGGGCACGGGCTCGTAGCCGCGGGCGTGCGGCGCGGGCAGGCCAGGCCTGTCGCCCGGCACGCTGGTGTGCCGCATGCCGAGGGGCCGCAGGATCCTGCGCGCGACCTCCTGGCCGTACGGCCTGCCCGTCACCTTCTCCACCAGCATCCCCGCCACCACGTAGTTGGTGTTGGAGTAGTGCCAGCGGCCGTCGGCGGGCAGCTTCTTGGCGAAGGCCACCTTCAGCAGCGCCGCGGGGGAGTAGTGGCGGAAGCGGTCCTTGCCCCTCCACCGGTTGGTGGAGTAGCCGGGCTCGCTCATGTAGTCGTAGAGGTGGCTGGTGTGGTCGAGGATCTGCCGCACGGTGATCTTCTCGCCGTCGGGGACGACGCCGGGCAGGTAGCTGTCGACGGGCTCGTCCAGCTTCACCTTTCCCTCGTCGACCAGCTGCAGCACGACCGTCGCCACGAAGGTCTTGGTGACACTGCCGATCCGGAAGTGCCCCTCCGGTACGGCGGGCCGTCCCGACTTGAGGTCGCGCACGCCTGCCGCCCCCTGCCAGGAGGAGTCGGCGTCGCTCAGCCTGGCGATCGCGGCGGTCTTGGGCAGCGCCTCCAGCTGCTCCTGCACCTGCGCTCCCGGGAGCGTCACAGCGGCGGCCACCAGCACGTTCAGAAAAGAGATCATGCCGAAGACGCTACGGAGCGGAGGGGTGGCGAGGTAATGAGGTGCGCCTCCTATCCCACCTGTGGAAAACCACGCCCCAGCTTGTCGGGATTGCGCATGGCGTAGACGCCCCGGATCAGACCGTTCCTGATGGCGACCGTGGCGACCTGGGGCTGGCCGCCTGCCATGATCCACAGCCCTGGCGCGCCGTTGACATCGACGATCCTCGTCTCCTCGACGCCGTAACGCCTGATGAGCCCGGCGATGAAGGCGGCCACCTTCTCGCGGCCCTCGATCGGATGGAGCGCCGCCCTGACCTTGCCGCCGCCGTCGGTCCACGCCGCCACGTCGTCGCTGAGCATCGAGGTGAGCGCGGCCAGGTCGCCGCCCTGTGCGGCATCGAGGAAGCGCAGCAGCAGCCTGGCGTGGTCCTCGGGGCTCGGCTGGAAGCGGTCCCTGCCCTGGGCCAGCCGTACCGACGCCCTGTGGTGCATCTGCCGGCAGTTGGCGACGCTCGCGTCCACGATCGAGGCGATCTCGTCGTACGGCAGGTCGAACGCCTCGCGCAGCACGAACACCGCCCGCTCGGGCGGCGAGAGCCGTTCCATCAGATGGAGGGTGGCGTAGGAGAGGGTGTCGCGCAGTTCGGCCGTGTCGAGCGGTCCGACCTCGGAGGCGGAGACCGGTTCCGGCAGCCACGGCCCCGTGTACGCCTCACGCTTGACCCGCGCGGACCTGAGCTGGTCGAGCGCCAGTCGCGACACGATGGTGACCAGGAAGGCCCTGGGCTCCTTCACCGCCGCCTGGTCGGTGTCGCTCCAGCGCAGCCAGGCCTCCTGCACCACGTCCTCGGCGTCCCACATGCTGCCGAGCAGCCGGTAGGCCAGGCCGAGCAGCATGGGGCGATAGGTCTCGAAGTCCACGGTGGCATCATTCCTGGTCATCGAGGAAGGAGGCGTGCCGGGGGCGCCAGTTCAGCACGAGCCTCGCCCTGCTGTTGTCGGCCCCCCGCAGCCTGGTCATGAACGCCACGCCGAACCCGCCGACCGCGAGCTTCGCCACGAAGGCGGGCACACGTCTGGGAGCGGGCGCGCCCAGCTTCCTGGCGAAGGCGGGCAGCCAGTCCCTGACCGCCATCGGCGTGTCGTCGACCACGTTGAGCGCGCCGGAGACGTTCCTGTCGAGTGCGGCGACCACGGCGGTGGCCGCGTCGTGAGCGTGGGTGAAGGAGAACACCGAGCCGCCGTCGCCGACGATCGGCATCCTTCCGGCCAGCACCGCGGCCGTGGTCGAGCCGTCCTTGTCGTAGATCGAGCCAGGCCCCGTCAGGTGGCCGTAGCGCAGCACCAGGCCCCCCGCCCCCACGGTCAGCCGCTCCAGCTCCACCATCGCCCGCACGTTCGGCGCGAACTGCGCGGGCGCGTCGGTCCAGAGCGGCGCGTCCTCGCCGGCCAGCCCTTCGGCGGGACGGTAGGCGAAGGCCAGTCCCTGCGCGATGTGCCTGGCGTCAGGGGCGCCCTCGAGGAGGTGGCGCGTCCCCTCGGTGCGCAGCCTGTTCGTCAGCTCGAAATCCCTGGCCAGGGTGCGCGGGTTGAGGGCCGCCGGAATGGCGGTCAGCATGTTGACGACCACGTCGGGCGCGATCCGCCTGACGGTGTTGACCGCGGCGTCGCGGTCGAGCATGTCGGGGCCGCCCGTCGACCTCGACAGCGCGATCACGTCGTGGCCGACGGCGGTGAGCAGCGGCACCAGCCGGCGCCCGATGACTCCTGAAGCTCCTGCTACCAGCACTCTCATGGTGACTGGACGAGACAGCTCCTACGCGCGTGACAGTGATCCGGCTCACAGATCGAAGACGGCGCCCGTGGCGAGGAGCATCACGCAGCGGTTGCCGAAGGTCCGCAGGTAGGAGACGTTCCTGCCGTTCCACGTCCCGCTCAGGGAGACGGTGTGCGGGTGGTGCTCCTTGGTGCACGCGCCGCGCTCGCCGGGATGGCGCGCCAGGTCGCCCTCCACGGTGGTCAGCAGCGCGCAGGCGGCCGCCGCCTTCGGATGCGTGCCGCCGTCCCACCCGCAGGTCAGCCGCGCCGTGGCGGGAGCCCCCTCTCCAGCCGTGACCGCGACCCGCAGGTTGGCGGTAGTGGTCGGGCACGAGGCGGCGGACGAGCAGAGAGCGGCGGCGGCCACCAGGCCCACGATCTTGATCGACGTCATGCGCGGAGTGCTTCCCGCGATCACGTCAACGGACGCCCATGGATTTCCCAGGGTCATCCGTGATGAGGTTGTGACGTGGCGAGAAATCTGATCCTCTCAGGCGGCCTGTACCACGACTTCGATGCCACGTCCGCGGCCCTCGCGCAGGTGCTCGCCGACGTCGGGGTGGAGTCCGAGATCACCGAGGACATCGCGGGGGCGCTCAGCGAACCGTCGGAGTACCAGCTCATCACCGTCAACGCGCTGCGCTGGCAGGAGAAGGGCTTCACCCTGCCGGCCCAGGCCCGCACCACCCTGCTCGACCATCTCGAGCGCGGCGGCGGCCTGCTGTGCATGCACGCCGCCTCCATCTGCTTCGACGACTGGCAGGGCTGGCCGCGCGTGCTGGGCGCCTGCTGGCGCTGGGGCAAGTCGCACCACCCTCCGCTGGGCTGGACGAGCGTCCGCGTCCTCGGCGGCCACCCGATCGTCGAGGGGCTGCGTGACTTCGACGTCGTGGACGAGGTCTACAGCGACCTCGAGGTGCTGCCCGATGTCCAGCCGCTGGCCTCGTCGATGGGACAGCCGCTGGTGTGGGCCCGTCCGGTACGGCGAGGCCGCCTCGTCTACGACGCCCTCGGGCACGACGTCCGCTCCTACGACAACGAGGTGCACCGCGCGCTGCTCAAGAGGGCGGCGCTCTGGCTGCTCAAGCGCCCTCTCGTCCTCGGGGACTGACGTTCAGTCTGCGGGCCGACTCCGACTCCTGAGCCAGCCGGCGTAGGGCGTCGAAGGCTCTGCCGTACAGCACGGTGCCGAGGACCAGCGCCTCCACTGCCGTGTCGCGCGGGCCCTCCAGCGGGAACGTGTCCAGCTCGATGTCGGTGACGAGCCGGTAGGCGGCCTCGGCGTAGGCGGTCAGGTCGGTGTTAAGTCCGAGCTGCCGGATCTTGACCAGGGTCTGGGCGAGCTCGTCGCGGGCGGGGGCGGTGCTGTAGACCTGCCAGCCGAGCTCGGTGAGCAGGTGGTCGACCTGCTCGCGGGCGGCCACCCACTCCTCGTCCTCTCCTGTCTCGACGGCGGGGCTGAGCGCGTAGTGCGCGGTGCCGAGCATGTCGTGGACGGACATGCTCTCGTCGTCGACCGCCTCGATCACCTTCTTGATGGAGGTGATCGGCAGGCGGCCCACCTCCAGCAGCGCCCTGATCAGCCGCAGCCTGCGCAGATGAGACTCGTCGTACTCGGCCCTGGTGGCCGCCACCTGCTCACCCTGGTGGAGGAGTCCCTCGCGCAGGTAGTACTTGATGGTGGCGATGGCGACGCCGGACTCGGCGCTCAGCTGGGACATGCGCATAGTTGGATAGTACTACTACCCAACTATGCGCACCGCTCCGAGGATGCCCGGCTTGACGAGGTCCACGTCGACGGGCACGGCCGGACGCCACGCTCGCACGGGAACGGTGCCCAGATCCAGCGGCTCCACACCCTCGAAGCAACGCGGTCGCGAGCGAGCCGGTCGCCCCGGTGCGGGCGAACTCGGAGGACGGCACGCGCCGCGATCTGGGCCGAGTGGCGTCAGGGTCGCCGGCGCTGCCGTCGTAGCGCCGCACGGGTCGCGGGGGCGTCGCTCGGCGTCCCCGCCTCTCCCGCCGTGAGGTGGCGCGCGAGGGAGACGACGGTGGGATGGGCGTAGAGGGTGGTCAGCGGGATACGCCGGCTCAGGACGGCTTCGAGCCGCTGCTGGACCTTCGCCATGAGCAACGAGTGCCCGCCCTGGTCGAAGAAGGATCGCTCCCAGTCCACCTCCCGCACCTCGAACACGGCGCCCCAGACGGCCGCGATCTCGGTGGCGAGCGCGGCCTCCGGCGCCGGCAGGGTCACCGCCCGTGCGGGAGCGGGTCCAGGGTGCGGGTCTGGCAGGGCGGCCGTGTCGATCTTCCCGGTGGGGGTCAGGGGCAGCGTGTCGACTCCGACGATCTCAGCCGGAACCATGAAGTCGGGCAGCACCTCGGCCAGCCGCTCGCGCAGACCTGAGGTGTCGTCTCCCAGGACGTAGGCCACGATGTGCGGCTCGCCGCGGACCTCGCGGGTGACGACGGCGGCCCGGGGCACCAGGGTGGCCAGCACGGCCTCGATCTCGCCGAGCTCGACGCGGTGGCCGCGGATCTTCACCTGCCGGTCGAGGCGACCCAGGTAGGCCAGCCGGCCATCGGGAAACCATCGCCCCAGGTCGCCGGTTCGGTAGAACCGCATGCCGTCAGGATCGACGCCGAACCTGGCCTGGTCGCGCTCGGCGGCGCCCAGATAACCGGCCAGGTACGGGCTGCGGATGACGATCTCGCCCTCCGCCGGGTGCGGCCTGAGCTCGATCTCCACGCCGTCCAGGGGCCGTCCGATGGGCACGACCGGGTCGTCGCCCATCTCGGCTGCGGTCAGGTGGTTCTGGGCGACGAAGGAGATCTCGGTGGCCCCGTAGCCGTTGACGAAGACGCTGGAGGCGGGGAAGTGCCGCCGGAAGCGGACGAGGTCGTGGCGGACGACCTCCTCGCCGCCGAGGATGACGGCCCGGACATTCGACAGCACCTCTCCCTCGGAGAGGGAGTCCAGCAGATAGCGGTAGACAGTCGGCGTCGAGTGATAAATCGTGACTTGTCCGGCGACGAGCGACTCCCTCAGCTGACCCAGGCCATGCAGCCGGAGGTCGACGGGCACCACGGCGGCCCCGTTGAGCAGCGCGGAGAAGCCGTCTGTCACCGCCATGTCGTAGCTGAAGGAGGATACGACGCTGATCCGATCAGCAGGACGGATCCGCAGGTTGTTGGTATGCGTCCGGATCTGGAACAACGCCCCCCGATGGGTCTGCACGACCCCCTTGGGCCGCCCCGTGGAGCCTGAGGTGAACAGGATGTACGCAGGGGAGCTCGGATCCACGATGACGGGACGGAAATCCGGCGCAGGCGGCATCGAGGTGAGGTCGACGAGGTCGCCGGTGAGCAGGTCCTTGTGCTCGGGCACGGTCACGACCAGCTCCGGCCGGGCCAGCTCGGACATGCTCGCCAGGCGGGCCGGCGGATAGGCAGGATCGAGCGGTACGTAGGTGGCCCCGGCCGTGAGCACGCCCAGGATGGCGGCGACCATCCTGGGGCCGTGCCCGACCAGGAGCCCGACCCGTGAGGCGCCGTGCACCGCCGCCGCCACGGCCTGGACCTCCCGTGCGAGTTCGGCGTAGGTGAGCGGGCCCTCCTCGCCGAGCACCGCGACCCGGTCGGGATGCTCGGCGACGACGGCCCAGAACCGGGCGGCGATGGACTCCTCGAGCCACTCCGCCCGGAACTCGCGATGCTCGGCGTGCATCGGGCTACCTTCCTCGCGCTACGCGCGGGATCGTGGTGGCAGGGACCGCCGGGGTGGACGCCGGGGCGGATGCCGGCGTGGACGCCGGGGTCGCCGGCTGCTCGGCGCGGATCTGCTCGACCCTGGCGGCCATCTGCCGCACCGACGGGGCCTCGAAGAGCGTGCGCATCGGCAGCTTGACGCCGACCGCGGCCCGAGCCTGCGCGATCAGCTGGACCGCGATGAGCGAGTTGCCTCCGAGCTCGAAGAAGTCGTCGTCGGCACCCACGTCGGGCACGCCCAGGATCTCGCTCCACACCCGGGCCAGCGCCGCCTCCACCTCGCCTTCCGGCGCGACGAAGTCCTCGGACCTGGCCACCGTGGCCTGGGCCTCGAGGCTCTGGCGGGTCAGCCGCTCCCGCCGGGTGATCTCGGCGAGCGCGGTCGCGCTGACGACGACCTGCGGGCCGAGGTCGGCGGCGGCCAGCACGCGGAAGAACGCCTCGGCGCCGTCCGCAGGGCGGATGCCGGTGCCGGACTGCTGGTCGCCGGCGCCCAGCGACCCGGTCACCGCCGAGGCGTCGATGCGCCGCAGCACGAACTCCTCGATCTCCACGAGCACCGTGCCCGCCTCGTCCATCAGCGTCAGGTCGGCCGTGACGACCTCGGCGCCGCCGTCGCCCCTGCGCCGCAGGTGGCTGTAGAAGCGGTCCGGAAGCGCCGATCTGACCAGCAGCCGGCCGTAGCTCAGCGGCAGGTAGGCGCCGCCGCCGCTGCCCCGGCCGAAGGAGGTGGCCACGTCGAGCAGCGCGGGGTGCAGGCCCCAGTCGCCGACCTCCGCCGCCACCTGCTCGGTCCCCTCGACGAAGGCGAGCTCCTCGCCCTCGGCCCGCCAGATCAGCTCGGGCGAGCGCCACCGCGGACCGAACGTCAGCACTCCGGCGTACTCGCCGTCCTGCTCGGCCTCCGGCGTCATTCCGGCCTTCAGCGCCGCCACGTCCACGGCCGCGACCTGCGCGGGCCGTACCCATGCCGCCGCGCCCTGGGTGTGCAGCCGCTCCCCTGCGCGCACCTCGAAGGCCGAACCGTCGGCGAAGGAGACCACGAGCTCGGTCGTGGTGTCGTCCGGCACGGCCAGAGGCTCCAGGAAGACCACGTCGCGCAGCTCCACCGCGTGGCCCTCGCCCGGCGCAGGGACGACGGCCGAGAAGGCTGCCCTGGCGCATTCCAGCTGCCCGGTCGCGGGCAGGACCGGAACC
The DNA here is from genome assembly GCF_039533245.1 of Nonomuraea recticatena. Taxonomy (NCBI): domain Bacteria; kingdom Bacillati; phylum Actinomycetota; class Actinomycetes; order Streptosporangiales; family Streptosporangiaceae; genus Nonomuraea; species Nonomuraea recticatena. The sequence goes on from NZ_BAAATE010000010.1 coordinate 169,264, forward strand.
CCGCCGATGCGGTGCTCGTCCAGCACCCAGTGGGTGTCCGCGGCCAGCGGCCCCGACGCCCTGTCGTGGGTACGGCTGCGCACGACCGGGTGGTCGACAGGCGTTCCCTCGGCGACGGCGGTGGGGCCGGCGGCGGCCAGGCCGGCGGCGTCGGCGTTGGCGGCCATGCCCACCTCCAGCCACGCGCCCCAGTTGATGCTCAGGACGCGCGTGCCGTGCCTGGCGCGGGCGAAGGCGTCCTGGAAGGCGTTCGCCGCGCAGTAGTCGACCTGGCCGAACCCGCCGCTGACCGCGGTGACCGACGAGCACAGGGCGACGAAGTCCAGCTCGAGGTCGCCGAAGACGTCGAACAGCGCGGCGGTTCCCGCGACCTTGGGGTCGAGTACGGCCTGCGCGACGGCTCGTTCCTTGATCTCGGCCATGCCGCCGCCCGGCAGGCCGGCGGCGTGCACGATGCCGTGCAGTCCGCCATGGGCGGCCAGGATCTCCTCCCTGACCTCGCGCAAGCGGGCAGGATCGGTGACGTCGGCGGCCATGACCGTCACCTTGCCGCCCGCCTGCTCGATCCTGGCGATCGCGCGCGCGGCCCTCGGCGTCACCGTGCCGCCGCGGCCGATCAGCGCCACGCGGGCCCGCAGCCGGGTGCCGAGGTGCTCGGCGAGGGTCAGGCCGATACCGCCGAGGCCGCCGGTGATCAGGTAGACGCCCTCCTCGCGCAGCCCGGAGTCGCCCTCGCTCAGCCGTACCGGCTGGAACTCGCGGACCCACCGACGCCCGCCCCGCAGAGCCAGCACGTCGCCCGCCGGCTCCCTTTGCAGCTCGGCCAGGACGCTCGCGGCGGGGGTGCCGCCGGACTCGAGGTCGAGGTGGCGCACCTGGAGGCCGTCGACCTCCAGCGGTACGACTCGGGCGATGCCCGCCATGAGCGCGTACTCCGGCCGGGTCAGGTCGGCGCCGCCCAGGGGGTCCTCGGTGCCGCAGGTGAGCACGTCGAGGCGGACCCCGTCGGCCCGCTGAGCGGCGGCCAGGGCCTGGACCAGGAAGAGCATGCTGAAGAAGCCGTGCTCCTGCGCCTGTGTCTGATCGCTGTCCAGCGCCCAGGCGTGCACGATGCGCGAGGGCAGGGAGTCGCCGAGCGCGCTGATCAGAGTGTCGTAGTCGGCGCGCTCGCCTGGCCGTACGGTGAACTCGCCTGAGTAGTCGGCGCCGGGGCGGACCACGGTCACCTCGGCACCCTGTGCCCGGAGGGAGGCCACCAGCTCCTCGCCGCGCTCCCCGCTGACGAAGACGAGGCAGCGGGTGACCGGCTCGCCGAGCGGGGAGGGCGTGAGCTGCCGCCACGCGGGGATCTCGAACCAGTCCTCCAGCGCCCTGGGGCCGGAGGGCTGCGACGCCTTCGGCTTCGCCCCGGCCTCACCCGGCGAGATGAAGCGGTACTCCCGCTCGTAGGGGTAGCCAGGCAACGGCACCCGGTGGCCCTGGTCGCCGTCCACGGTGATCGGCACTCCGGCGGACCACAGCCGGGCGGCGGAGCCGTACAGCACGTCCAGATCGCCGGCGCTCTCGCCGGGGCCGGGCAGGCTGGCGAGCGGCGGCAGCACGTCCTTGGCGCCGCGCAGCTGCATGCGGGCGAGCTGGGCCAGCTGCTTGCCGGGCCCGCACTCCAGCATCACCCAGTCCTTCTCGGCCAGCAGCCGGGCCACGCAGTCGCCGAAGCGCACCGGACGGCGGATGTGCCCGGCCCAGTAGGCCGGGTCGACGGCCTGCTCGGGGGTGATCCAGTCGCCGGTCACGTTGGACAGGAACGGCAGGGCGGGCGTCTGCCGCGGCACGGCGGCCACGAGTGACTCGAACTCCGCCAGGATGGGCTCCATCATCGGCGAGTGGAAGGCGTGCGAGGTGCGCAGCCTGGTGGCCTTGACGCCCTTGCCGTCGAGCAGCTCGGCGAAGGCAGTGATCGCCTCATCCGTCCCTGCCACCACGCAGGTGCCAGGGCCGTTCACCGTGGCCACGCTCACCCCGTCGATGAGCAGCTCGGCGGCCTCCTGCTCGTCCTTCATCACCGCGAGCATCGAACCGGCGGGCATCGACTGCATCAGCCGCCCGCGCGCCGCCACCAGCCGCAGCGCGTCGGGCAGGGTGAACACCCCGGCGAGCGTGGCGGCGACGTACTCCCCGATGGAGTGACCGATCATGCCGGTGGGCTGCGCGCCGAGCTCCTGCCAGAGCCTGGCCAACGCGTACTCCACGGTGAACAGCGCGGGCTGGGTGAAGCGGGTCTCACGCAGCTTGTCGTCGCCGCCCTCGGCGAACATCAGCTGCCTGATGTCCTCGCCCAGCTCGGCACGCAGGAGCTCCGCGCACTCGTCGACGGCGGCGGCGAAGGCCGGCTGGGCCGCGTAGAGCGCGGCGCCCATGCCCGCGTACTGCGCGCCCTGGCCGGAGAAGAGGAAGGCCACCTTGGGCGGCGTTCCGCCCGCGTCCCCTGCCGGGTGCCGCTTGCGGTCGGTCAGCGCGCTCACCGCGCCTGCCAGGTCGTCGGCCACGACGGCGACGCGGTGCCGAAGCTCCGGCCGGCCCACCCGCAGCGTGTGGGCCACGTCGGCGACGGAGAGCTCGGGGTGCTCGGTGAGGTGCTCGGCGAGCTGGGTGCGCATGGTGTCGAGCGCGCTGCCGGTGCGGGCCGAGAGCCGTAGCAGCTGCGGCCCCCGCACGCTCGTGGCGGCGGCGGCGGGGGGCGGCGCCTCCTGGAGGATCACGTGGGCGTTGGTGCCGCCGATGCCGAAGGAGCTCACCGCCGCCCGGCGTAGGCCGTCCTCCCACTTGGTGGGGGTGGAGACCACGTAGAAGGGGCTGGAGTCGAAGTCGATGGCGGGGTTGGGCCGCTCGAAGTTGATGCTGGGCGGGATCAGGCCGTGCTCCATGGCGAGCACCGTCTTGATCACGCCGACGACGCCGGAGGCCTGGCTGAGGTGGCCGATGTTGGACTTCACCGAGCCGATGCCGCACCAGCCGCGATCGCCGGTGCTGCGCTGGTAGACCTCGCTCAGAGCGGCCACCTCGATGGGGTCGCCGAGGGCGGTGCCGGTGCCGTGCGCCTCGATGTAGCCGATGGTGCGCGGGTCCACCCCCGCCACGCCGAGCGCCTCGGCGATCACCTCGGTCTGGCCCGCGTGGCTCGGCGCGGAGAAGCCGATCTTGTTGCTGCCGTCGTTGTTGATCGCGTTCCCCAGCACCACGGCCCTGATGTGGTCGCCGTCGGCCAGCGCGTCCTCCAGGCGCTTGACCACGACCACGCCGACGCCGCTGCCCCAGATGGTGCCGTCCGCGCGGGAGTCGAACGGCTTGACGTGCCCGTCGGAGGTGGTGAAGCCGTCCATGGCCGGGTAGCCGGCGCCGTGCGGCAGCTCCACGCAGACCCCGCCGGCCAGCGCCATGTCGCACTCCCCGTTGCGCAGCGACTCGCAGGCCAGGTGCAGGGCGACCAGGGAGGAGGAGCAGGCGGTGGTGACGGTCATGGCCGGCCCGCGCAGGTTCAGCCGGTAGGAGACCGTGGTGGCGACGTAGTCGATGTTGTTGCCGATCGACATGCCGAGCTTGACCGCGTTGCTGTCCAGATCGGGGTTGGTCTGGAGGTTGAGCCACTGGTACTGGCTGGGCCCGGATCCGCCGTAGACGCCGATGGAGCCCTCGTAGGTGGCCGGGTCGTAGCCGGCGTCCTGCAGCGCGGCGTGCGACTGCTCCAAGAAGACCCGCTGCTGCGGGTCGGCGAGCTCCGCCTCGCGCGCGCTCATGCCGAACAGGCGGTTGTCGAAGCCCTCCATGTCGATCATGACCGGCGCGGCCTTGATGAAGGAGGAGCTGGCCAGGGTCTCCGGGGTCACCCCCCGGGCGAGCTGCTCCTCGTCGGTGAAGAAGGTCACCGACTCCACTCCGTCGACCAGGTTGCGCCAGAACTGGCCGAGATCGTTCGCGCCCGGCACGCGGGCGCTCATGCCGATGATGGCGATGGGCTCGGCGCCCGAGTGGTTGGACAACTCTGTCACTGTCTCCTCCTGCGCTTGTCCCGCAGCTGGCGGCGTGTGTCGGCACGCCGGTCGGCGCGGCTCAGTTCCGGATTCGCGGCATCACCGTCGAGGTGGGCGGCCAGCGCGCGTACGGTCGGGTAGCGGAACATGTCCACGACTGTCACCTGGCGCCCGGTCAGGGCGGCCAGCCGGTCGCGGACCACGACGACGGCCATGGAGGTGCCGCCGACGTCGAAGAAGTTGTCGGTCGCGAGCACCTCGGCTCGGCCGAGCACGTCCCGCCAGATCCCGGCGAGCAGCCGCTCGGTGTCGGTGGCGGGATCCGCGCGGAGCCCGGATTCCGGTCGTACGGCTTGCGCCGGCTCGTCCGTCACGCCGTGCGCGAGCGTGGAGACCTGCCTCAGCTCGAAACCGGCCGCGGGGGCGCCAGGGGCGGCCACGGCCTGGTCGAGCAGGTCGGTGAAGGACCGGAGCAGCAGCTCGATGCGCTCGGCGGTGTAGAGGTCGGTGTTGTAGACGACATCGACCGCGTACCTCCCGTCCCGCTCGACGACGTAGACCGTCAGATCGAAAGGGGAACCCGCGGGCGCGGGCACGATGCCGGTGGAGCTCAGCCCCTTCAGCTCCAGCCGCGGCTCGGGGAAGTTGAAGACGTTGAAGAGCACCTGCACCAGCGGCGCACGGCTGGGCTCACGGCGTATCGCCAGTGCTCCGACGATGTCCTCGATGGCGGCGCCTGGCCTGGCCATCGCGTCGATCATCGCATCGGCGCAGCCACGCACCCGCTCAGCGAAGGAGGCTTCCCCTGCCGAGCGCAGGCGGATCGGCACGATGTCGACGAAGAAGCCGATCAGGTCCTGGAAGGCCTCGTGCCTGCGGTCCGCCACGGGGGCGCCGACCACGATGTCGTCACGGCCGGTGACGCGCCGGACCAGTTCGGCGAAGGCGGCCAGCCACACGCTGGGCGCGGTGGTGCCCAGCCGTACGGCCAGCTCGCGGATACCCGCTGTGGTCTCCGCCGTCAGCGCGGCGGTGGCCAGGGCGCCGGCGTGGCTCTGCACGGCCGGCCGCGGGCGGTCCCTGGGCAGGTCGAGCGTCGTGGGTGCGTCGGCCAGCGAGCGGGTCCACCAGGCCAGGTCCTCCCCGGAGCGCCTGCCGTCCCGCGCCGCTCGCCAGGCGGCGTAGTCGGCGAAGGTCGCCTCCGGCTCGTCCAGGACCTCGCCGGCGTAGGCGCGGGCCAGGTCGTCGAAGAACGGGCCCTGCGACCAGCCGTCGAAGACGGCGTGGTGGAAGGTCACCACCAGCACGTGGTCGTCCGGGCCCAGCCGGAGCAGCCTCGCCTGCCAGAGCGGGCCGCGGGCCAGGTCGAAGTGCTGGGCGCCGGCCCGGTCCAGCCAGGCGCGGACCCCATCGGGCAGGCCGTCCGAGCCGCTGCCGGGCCCGTCCGGCCGGCTGTCCTGCGCCCCGTCCAGGACCTCGACCGCTATCCGCGCTGGTTCGGGCGCGGACACCTCCACGCGGGGCACGCCACCGTCGTCGGGCACCCGCCAGCGGAGCACCTCGTGCCGCTCGGCCACCGCGGTCAGCGCCCGCTCCAGCGCCGCCACGTCGAGCGGGCCGCGCAGGCGCTCGGCGAGCGCGATGTTGTAGGCGACGTTGCCGGGGAAGAGCCGCTCCAGGAACCACAACCGACGCTGCGCCGCGGTCAGCGCGGGCGGGCTGCCGGAGGGCAGTTCCTCGGCCACGGGAGGTGCGGCTTCCACCAGCGCCGCCAGCGCGCCGAGGGTGCGCGCGGCGTAGACGTCCTCCACCGCCACCTCACGCCCCAGTGCCTCGCGGACTCCGCTGACCAGGCGCATGGCGCTGATGGAATGCCCACCGGAGGCGAAGAAGTCGTCCTCAAGCCCTGGGAAGCGGTCGAGCACCCGAGCCCAGACCTCGGCCACGGCGCACTCGGTCGGCGATTCCGGCGGCGCGCCCAGGGCCGGCGCGTCAGGCACCAACGCACGCAGCGCCTGGACGTCGACCTTGCCCGTCGAGGACATCGGCAGGCTGGGCAGGATCAGTATGTCGGCGGGGACCATCACCTCGGGCAGCCGCTCCGCGCAGTGCTCTCGCAACAGGTCCTGGCGCACGCCGTCCGCAGTGCAGAAGGCCACGAGCCGAACACCCGCCGGACCCTCGACCGCCTCCACCACGGCGTGCCCGACCTGCGGGTGCCCGCGCAGCACGGTCTCCACCTCGCCGATCTCCACCCGCTGCCCGCGGATCTTGACCTGCCGGTCGGTCCTGCCCATGAACATCAGGTTCCCGTCCGGCTGCAGCACCACGAGGTCGCCGGTCCGGTAGAGCCGCTCGCCGTCGCCGCCGAACGGGTCGGGCACGAAGCGTTCGGCTGTCAGATCGGGTCGCCCCAGATATCCGCGGGCCAGCCCGACCCCGCCGATCAGCAGCTCGCCCGGCACGCCCGCTGGAACCTCGCGCAGCTCCTCGTCCACGACATGGAGGCGGTGCCCGTGCTGGGCGGCGCCGATCGGCAGCGGCCGGTCCCAGCTTCCTGCGGCCTCGAAGACGGTGACCGCCACCGTCGTCTCTGTCGGACCGTAGTAGTTGAGAAACCGGCGGCCCGCCCAGCGCTCCACCTGCTCGGGACCGGGGGCCTCGGAGCCGGTGACCAGCACCCGCCACTCAGGCAGGCGCGCCGGATCCAGCACCGGCAGCAGGGAGGGCGGCACGACACCGGAGGTGATGCCGTGCTCCACGCAGAAACGCTGGAGCCGTACGGGGTCACGGCGGTCGTCATCGCCTGTCAGCATCACCGTAGCCCCCGCGGCCAGGTGCACGAACAGGTCGTGCACCGACACGTCGAACCCGAGCGAGGCGAAGGCGAGGCCGCGGGTGTCCTCATCGACGCCCAGCAGCTCGAGATTGGTGAGCGTGTAGGCGCAGGCGCTGCGATGGGTGACCACCACGCCCTTGGGTGTGCCGGTGGATCCCGAGGTGTGCAGCACATAGGCCGCGTTGCCGGGCAGCGCCGGGCACTGTCCGGGCGCAGCGGGCGGGCCTTCCACCGGGACGGTCGGCACCCCGTCGAACAAGTGCGCGGTGGACTCGTCCACCACGATCAGCTGGAGCCCCGCGTTCCTGATGATCTGCTCCCTGCGCGCGGCGGGGCCGTCGGGGTCGAGCGGCACGTACGCGCCCCCGGCCAGGAGCACGCCGAGCACCCCGGTGACCATGCTCGGCCGGCGTCGCAGGCAGACTCCCACCAGACGCTCGGGCCCCACGTCCGGCAGCCGCGCGGCCAGGCCACCCGCCCGCTCGGCCAGTTCGCCGTACGTGAGCACCTCCTGCCACTGCCGCACGGCGGGCGCCTGCGGGCGGCGCTCGGCCTGGGCCAGCACCAGATCGGGCAGCGTCGTCATCCCGCACCTCCAGGAAGGGGGTCGACCATGTGCATGCGCAGCTCCGTGAAGTAGCGGCGGCCTTCGGCGTCGGACAGCCAGGTCTGGTCCGGGCCTGGGAGCATCTCGGAGATCACCAGCCGGACGTCCGGCCCGGCGGTGAGACGGGCCGAGCGCACCATCGAGCAGAGCAGGTCGGCGAAGACCGGGCTGGTGAGGTCGACGTAGAGCGGCTTGATCTCCGTGGACAGCTTGACGAAGACCCGCTCGGGCAGGCCGAGCTCACGCCGCCAGCGGCGCACGGCCAGGTACCGTGCGCGCTCACCGCCGACGTCGGTCAGTCCCGTCGCGTCCACGGTGGTCCGCCAGGTACGGCGGGCGACGACCAGCCGGTCGATGGTGATTCTCGGGGTGTGCCGATCGCCCCCGACGAGCTTGAAGCCGTCCACGGCGTGGATCGACACCAGCTGCGAGAAGACCTCCAGCAGTGGCCGGCTCCTCCCGTCCGGCATGGTGGCCACCAGCTCCCCGTCCACCTCGCCGACCGGCACGCCCGTGGCGGGCACCAGCCGGTCGGGGTCGGCGCCCGGGGCGGCCGTCCAGCCCAGCTGGATGTCGGTCGGGTGGTCCAGCCCGTGCGTCACCCGGCCGGTGTAGCGGGGCCACTCCACCGGGTAGAGCGGCCTGACCCGGTCGGTTCCCAGGTCCTCGGCCAGCGCGTCGCGCAGCGCACCGGGATCGGGGTGGGCGAGGCTGAAGACGGCGCAGTCGAAGGTCGCCCAGGCCGCGTGCATCTCGCCCATGATCACCACGTAGTCGCCGCGGTTGACGGCCTCGACGCTGTCGGCGCAGATCTGCAGGTCGGGGCTGTGCAACCGGCCGTCCGACCAGCCGGGGCCGGCGGCGGCGAAGGCGTCGGAGGCGGCCAGCTCACGGGCGGTGAAGGTCAGCTCGGCGGTGTCCGGGTCGACCTGGTCCAGGCCGAACAGCTCCGACCAGCGGTGGGCGAACTCCTCGGCGATGGCGTCCACGGGTCTGGGACCGGCGCCGAACAGCATGCCCTGGGCGAGGTACCACAGGTCGGACAGCAGCACCGGGCCGTCCGCGCGCAGCTCCTCGTACAGCTCGCGCAGCGCCTGGCCGTAGGCCGTCGCCAGCTCGGCCGTCAGCCAGCGGGCGGCCTGGAGCATGAGCGCCAGCGGCTCGGCGATGCCGTCGATCAGCGGCTTGCCCACGTTCACTCGCACGTCGCGCGTGGTGTCCTCGTAGACCAGGCCGCGGCCGGCGTAGGTCCGGCCGGTCCTGCGGACCGAGTCGGCGCCGGTGACCTCGCTGAACACCGTGCTGAGCGCCTCCATCGCGGCGCGCAGGGCGTCCGGGTCGCCCGCGGCGCGCGCCACCTCCCGCTTGGCCGATGCCAGCCGTTCCAACCCGGCATGGGCCCGCTCGCGCACGGCCGGGTCCTCGATGCCGGCCAGCAGCCGCCGGAGGTGCTCCTCGGCGTGCGGGCTCTGCGGCACGTCGCCCTGCCAGGTCAGCAGACCGCGCCCGGCCAGGAGGTCGAGCAGCAGGTAGGCGTCGGCTTCGGTGCGGATGCCCGCCTGCCCGGCCACCTCGGCGGCCACGTCGACGGCACGGCGCCTGCCGTCGCATCGCGACAGCAGCAGTGCCTCGGCGGCCGACACGGCGACGGGCGGCTGCGCCGGCCGGCGCACCTGGCGGCCGTCCAGGCTCAGCTGGGGTTGCAGGGCGGGTGGCAGCCAGCGGCGCACCGCGGGATCCTCGGCCAGCTTCGCCGCGTACGCGCGCAGCGCCCAGTCCTCGAAGAACACACGCCGGTCCGACAGCAGCCGTTCGCCTGGCCGTACCTCCAGAGCCGGGCCGTCCTGCGTGCACCGGACCCAGGTCACCGGCCCGAAGAAACCCACCGTCTCGTTCTTGGCGCTGTAGCGCTGCCAGTACTTGACGGCGATGCGCTCCCGTTCGCGCCGCCTGCTGTCGCGGCGGCCGCCGGGGGTCAGGGCGTCCAGCGCGACCAGGGCGCCCCGGTTCTGCCAGGTGATCGCCTCGCGGAAGAGCGGGTCGGCGGCGATCTCGGCCAGTTCGTCGCCCAGCTCGTGGCCGGCCTCCGCGAGGATCTTGTCGAAGTCCTCCGCCGCGAGCTCGCCCGAGAGCAACGCGTCCGCCGCCTGCGCGCAGCCGGGGGCGGACAGGCGCGTCAGGCCGTCGGCGGGGAAGCCGGTGCTGCGCAGCAGCGCCTCGCTCCACACCCACCAGCCGGTGTCGCCGAGCGGCATGCGGTGGTCGCTGTGGTCGCTCATGCGCGCACCCGATCCAGGATGTGGTCCCGCCGCTCGCGCAGGAAGAAGTGGCCGCCCGGTTCGACGCTGAGAGTGAAGCCGGCGCTGGTGTGCCTGGCCCAGCCCCGCATGGCCTCGACGGAGATCGACTTGTCGTCGGCTCCCGCGAAGGCCTCGATCGGCACCTCGATCGGCGGCCCCGGCTGGTAGACGTACTCGTGCAACCAGGTGAAGTCCGCGCGCAGGACCGGCAAAAGGAGCTCGCACAGCTCAGGCTCGGCCAGCAGCTCCTCCGGCAAGCCGCCGAGCTCGATGAGCCTGCCGAGCAGCTCCTCGTCCGACACCTCCGACAGCTCGGCGAGCGGTTCGACGTGGTCAGGCGGCCGGCACCCGCCCAGGTACAGCCGCCGCGGCAGCGGTTGGCCCCGCCTGGTCAGCTCGCGGGTCACCTCGAAGCCCAGCCTGCCGCCCATGGAGTGTCCGTAGATCGCGTACGGCCGGTCGGCCCTGGCCGAGACGGCGTCGGTGAGTTCCCCGATGTCGATGCCGAAGGGTTCGGAGAAGCGGCCCTCCCGGCCCGGCAGGACCAGGGGCAGCACCTCGAGCCCGGGTCCCGCCGCGGCGGCCCAGCCCTGGAAGGCTCCCGCCCCTGCGCCCGCCCACGGCAGGCAGAACAGCTGCATGGGCGCCGCGGGGCGGGGCTGCGGAACGGAGAACCAGCGGTCGAGCGAGCTGGTGTTGGGTCTCATGGTCAGACCTCCTGCCGTTGGAACGGGTAGGCGGGCAGGGAGATGATGCGGCCGTCGGCCGGCGGCCAGGCGGGCTCGTCGCCCGCCACCCAGGCCTCGGCCGCCCGCATCAGATCCTCAGGCGCGTCGTACGGCAGGCCGCGCAGCCGGGCGACGGCCTCGGACAGGTCCTGGCAGACGATCGCCGCCCTGTAGGCGAAAGCCCGGCGTCCGGCGGTCAGCGTGTGGGCGACGTCGTCCAGGTCGATCCGGGGAGCCGCCTCCAGGTGGTCGGCCAACCGCATGCGGGCCTGGCGCAACGCCTCGGGCGTCCGGGCAGAGACGGGCAGGACGCGCCAGCCGGTGGCGGCCGGGCGCGGCGGTTCGTCCGCGACCTGCTCGACGATCACGTGGGCGTTGGTCCCGCCCAGGCCGAAGGAGCTCACCCCGGCCCGCCGGGTCTCCGCCTCCCATGCCACGTTCTTGACCGGCACGTAGAAGGGGCCGAACTCGACGTCCGGGTCGGCGCGCTCGAAGTGGAGGTTGGCAGGGATGACGCCGTGCCGTACCGCGAGCACGGCCTTGATCAGCGCCGCCGCGCCCGCCGCCGCGTCGAGGTTGCCGAGGTTGGTCTTGATGGAGCCCAACGCGACGGCGCTCGGTGGCAGCGGGTCGCCGGAGAAGGCCTGGGCCAGGGCGGCGACCTCGATCGCGTCCCCGACCGCGGTGCCGCTGCCGTGCGCCTCGACGAAACCGATCGCGCCGGGTGCCACCCCGGCATCCGCCAGCGCCTCGGCCACCACGCTCGCCTGCCCATCGAGCCCCGGGGCGGCGAACCCGGCCCGGCGCGCGCCGTCGTTGCCCACCGCCCAGCCCCGGAGCACGGCGAGAACCTGGTCCCGGCTCTCGACCGCGTCCTGCAGGCGCTTGAGCGCCAGGACCGCCACGCCGCTGCTGTAGGCGCCGCCCTGACCGGTGGCGTCGAAGGCACGGCAGCGGCCGTCGGGCGAGACCAGGCCGCCGGGCGTGTGCAGGAAGCGGGGTTCCGTGACGCTCACCCCGCCCGCGAGCGCGAGGTCGCAGCGGTAGTCGAGCAGGTGCTGGGCGGCCACGCAGACCGCGGTGAGCGAGCTCGAGCAGGCGGTCTGCACGGCCATGGCGGGGCCGGTCAGGCCCAGCCGGTAGGCCACCTGGGCGGCCACGTAGTCGGGCGCGAAGCCCGGAACCAGCGGCTCGTCCGGATCGCCGGTGAACTGCCGGTACAGGAAGTGCCTGTTGACCGAGGCGCCGGAGAAGACACCGATCAGCCCGTCGAAGGCCGCGGGGTCGCAGCCCGCGTCCTCCAGCGCGGTCCAGGACTGCTCGAGGAAGAGCCGTTGCTGGGGATCCATGGCGGCGGCCTCGTCCGCTGTCACGCCGAAGAAGTCGGCGTCGAACGCGGCCACGTCGGGCAGGCGGCCGCCCGCCCGCACGTGCGCCGGATCGGCCAGCAGCCGCTCACCCACCCCGAGCGCGCGCAGCTCGGCCTCGGTGTAGTCGTGCACGAGGTCCACGCCGTCGAGCAGGTTGCGCCAGAGCGAGGGCACGTCGGGAGCGCCGGGGAAGCGCCCGGCCATGCCGACGACGGCGATCGCGTCCTCCGGGAGAGACATCAGCGGCAGACCACCGCGGCGACGTCCTCGACGGTCGCGACCTCGGTCATCGCCTCCGGCTCCAGCGGCGTGTAGTCCGCCGAGGTGTAGCGGCCAGATCCGTGCACCACCACGTCGCGCCAGTCGTCGGCCAGACCGCGGTCGACGGCGTTGAGCACGCCCGTCACGGCCATGACCAGGGACCACTCCCGGAGCGTGCGGAAGTCGGCGGGCAGCTCGCAGCCGGTCCCGGCCAGCAGCTCGCGCACCTGCGGGTAGCGGGCCACGCATTCGGCCAGTGAGACCACGATGCCGTCGCCGCCAGAGCGCTCGATGATCGCGTTCATCGAGGGAGAGGTGGCGGGCCTGTGAGTGTAGAAGGTCGGGTCGAGCACCTCGTCCGGGTCGTAGGTCACCGCGGGGAAGCGCGGGTCGGCCGACTGCCGGTAGAGGCCGTCCGTCAGGGCGTACTGGGGCAGGTCGGCCCGGTCGAAGGAGCCGTTGCGGAGGTTGAGCACCATGTCGGGGGTGCCGAGGTGCTGCACGAGCAGGCTGGCGGGCCGGTGCTCCCGGCTCGACGCGCCGGAGCTCTCCAGCACATCCCGGCCGCGGTGGTAGCCGAGCAGCCCGAAGGCGCTGGAGACCGCGTGCGCGTGCAGCCGGGGCCCGGCGACGGGGGAGGCCGCGTGCTCGAAGTACGCCCTGGCGGTGTCGGCCACGAGGTAGTTGGCCAGGTCCAGCGAGTACCACAGGTTCTCGCCGTTGGCCCGCAGGTCGCCGGCGTACTTGTCGGCGAAGGCCCGGCCGAGCGCCTTGACCTGCTCAGGCTCGGGGCCGTTGTAGACGAGCATCGGGTTCAGCTCGCGCAGCTCGGGGTCGGTGGACAGCCGGCTGGAGCGGAGCTTGGCCAGGCACGAGCCGGGCGCCAGGATCACCGTGCGCAGCTGGTCGGGGCGGACCAGTCCGGCCTCGATCGCGCGCAGCACCGCGTCGCGCAGCGCGACGCCCTTGTTGGCCGACGTGGGCGAGAAGATCGTGACCGCTTCGCCGTACCGCCTGATGTACTCCACCGCGCGGGCGACGATCATCAGCGAGGCGAAGGTCTTGGTGGTGCCCGTGGCGGGGTTGCCCGTGAGGTCGAGCAGGGTCAGCCGGTGCTCGCCGTACTCGCCGAGCGGTTCCCAGCGGGCGGTGGCCACCGACAGGAAACGTTCCACATCCGCGTCGAGGGCGGGCAGGTGGTAGCCGGGGGAGAAGCCGATGTCCGATCTGACCGGTTCGAGGTCGTCGACGCAGGCCGCGATCGAGGCGGGGAGGCGGTCGTAGTAGTCGATTAGCAGGTTCGCTGCGTGCATCGTCGGGCGCACCTCGTTAGGGGTAGGAGGGGAGGTCTCGGAGCCGGTCTCTGAGCTGGGTGAAGGCTTGGGTGGCAGAGTCCAGGTCCGCGGTGTGGAAGCCGTCGGCGAGGTCGGGGGCGACTCGGGCGAGCTCCTCCCGGGCGGCGGGGCCGAAGGTGACGCGCGTGCCCTCCACGACCACCCCGTCCTGTACGGCAGAGCGCTGGTTGAAGGCGACGGCTTCGGCACGGTCCAGGCCCGGCGGCAGGCGCAGGCTCAGCTGGCCGGCCGCGAGCCGTACCGGATAGCCGCCGGGCAGCCCGAGCGGGCCAGGCAGGGAGGTGTCCAGGTCGCCGCCGGTGAGCAGGCATCCCAGCACCTTGGCGGCCGTGAGGCCGGTGACGTGGTTGAGCTCGGTGCGCGGGGTGGCCCGCTGGGCGGCAAGGAGTGCGCCGACGTCGGCGAGCGCGCGGCCCTGGTGCCAGACCCGCGCCTCGTCCTCGGGGGAGGAGGGCGTGTACAGGTGGACGTGGTGGGCGAGCACCTGCAGCTCCCGCTGGTCGGCCAGGCCGAGGGCGGTCTGGATGCTGGCGGCCAGCAGGCCGGCGTTGCCGATCCCGCACAGCACCGGGACGCCGCACGCGGCCAGCACGGGGTTGACCGCGTCGGGGAAGCAGGCGTTGACGAACCAGGACCCAGGGCTGGCCGAGGCGAGTGCCGTGCCCGCGCGGACGGCGGACTCGGCCTGGAACGGCAGGGTGAGTCCGAAGCCGCCGCGCCGGAGCAGGGAGGTCCAGGCCGAGGGGGAGCTGAGCGACTCCCAGGGGGATTGGCTGGAGGCGGCCAGCAGCACGCCTGCGGGAGCGGCGCTCGCCAAGGCCTCAGGCAGGGAGCCCGTCACGGGGCGGAAGGTCACGTTGGAGCCGGCGAGTGCGGCTCTGGCCATACCAACATGGCATAACTCGGCGGTCCGAGCCGGATCGCGCCCGATCACGGTGATGCGAGCCGACGGCCCTGTCACGGCCAGGGCATAACAAACGGCTCTGGCCAGGCCACCGGTGCCGATGACTGCCAGCTCGGTCATGGACCCTCCTCTGTCGGCCCCATGACCAGGTCACTGCGCCTATCGATGACCTCGACAAGCTCGGTCATGCTGCTCTGGCCGGCATCGGGAGATAACTCTGCACCGCCATGCTGGACTGAGCCTCTCTACATGCTGGTAAGCACGGGATTTAAGGATTACTCCCCAAAACGGACGGATTGCCCGTTATGACCCCAAACCGTGGTGGTGTGTTTGGGCCCGGCTTATATTCCACAGGGCATCGAGGTGCTGTCAATCTCGTTTCGGTCATGAGTACTGTCAGTGATCGTTGGGTGCGGTTCTCCCGACATGTGTTGACTTGCCGGGTTCCTGTGGACTTCAATCGGCGGCACTTCGTCGAGGACGACTACTGGTGCTGTCAGGGCCGACAAACTGCTCTGATGCTCCATTATTGGCCGTAACATGTCGCGTTATGCGGTCTCAAGTCCCACATTGTTCTTTGGCGTGTCCGGCAACCCCTGGCGCGGCGAAAGGGAGATAGGCGTACCCATGCCCAGTGGCGACTACAAGGTAGTGATCAACCACGAGGAGCAGTACTCGATCTGGGCATTGGATCGCCCCACGCCGGCAGGCTGGCGGGATGAAGGGTTTACGGGCGACCGTAATAGCTGCCTTGCGCACATCGACACGGTGTGGACGGACATGAGGCCCCGCAGCCTGCGTGAGGCCATGCAGGAGTCCGAGCGGGCGTGAGCGCGCCTACCGATCAGGCGTCGGGTTTCGCGCTTCCTGCCTCTTTCGCGCAGGAGCGGCTCTGGTTTGTGGACCAGCTGGAACCTGGGCTCGCCGTCTACAACATCCCGTTCGGCACCAGCCTGCCGGCCGGCGCCGGACCTGACGCCGTGACCGCCGCCCTGGCCAGGGTCGTCGCCCGCCACGAGGTGCTGCGAACCGCGCTGGAGAACCGCGACGGCGTGCCGACCCAGGTCGTGTTGCCCGAGGTCCCGATCGAGGTCGAGGTCACCGACCTGCGGGGACTCCGCGCCGATGAGCAGCAGGCACGGCTCGCCCAGGTGCGTGAGGCCGACGCTGCCCGCTCCATCCCGCTCGACCAGGCCCCGCTGTGGCGGGCGCGCCTGATCCACACCGGGGGCGAGCACGACCACCTCTTCTTCACCGTGCATCACGTCGCCTTCGACGCCGCCTCCGTGGCGATCTTCCAGCGGGACTTCCTGGCCTGTTTCGGCGAGGCCGACCTTCCCGAGCTGCCCATCCAGTACGGCGACTTCGCCGCCTGGCAGCGCGGCCGGTGGGAGGGCGGCGAGCTGACCGACCAGCTCGGCTACTGGCGCAAGCAGCTCGCCGACCTGCCCGAGCCGCTGCGTCTGTCGCCCAGGGCGCCCGACCCCGGCCTCCCGCGGCACGCCGGCGGCGACATCGCCTTCCAGCTGCCCGCCGCCACCGTGCAGGGTGTGCACCGGATGGCGCGGGAGCGGCGGACCACGCCCTTCGTGGTGTTGCTCGCCGGGCTCAAGGCGCTGCTGTCTCGCCTCGCAGGGCGGGCCGATGTGGTGGTGGGCTCCCCGGTGGGCGGGCGGCCGCTGCCCGAGCTGGAGCCTATGATCGGCAACTTCGTCAACACCCTGCTGCTGCGCACCGAGTGCGCGCGGGAGGCGAGTTTCGACGAGCTGGTCGACCGGGTGCGGACCTCCGTCTTCGACGCCCTCGATCACGCCGAGGTGCCCTACGAGAGGCTCGTCGAGGAGCTCAGGCCGGACCGTTCCGACGGCGTGGGCGCACCGCTGCACCAGGTCGTGTTCAACCTGCTGCCCTCTCTGGTGACCAATGGGCAGGTGCGCAACGGCACCGCCAAGGTGGACCTGCTGATCGACCTCGCCGAGGTCGACGGGCGTATCGACGGGCGCATCGAGTACGCGGCCGCGCTGTTCGACGAGGCCTGGGCGAGGGATTTCACCGCCCGCTACCGCAACCTGCTCGACGCCGCCCTGGCCGCGCCGCAGACCTCCCTGGCCGACCTGCCGCTCCTGCTGCCCGGCGAGGAGGAGCGCCTCACCACGGCGCCACCACCGTTCGGCGCCGCGTTCGACACCGTGACGGAGGCCTTCGCGGCCCAGGTGGCCGACCGCCCCGACCAGGTGGCGGTGGCCGACGCCGAGGGCCGCAGCCTCACCTACGCCGAGCTGGACCGCAGGTCCAACCGGCTGGCCCACCGCCTGGCAGGGGTGGCTCGCCCGGACACCCCGGTGGCGATCTTCCTGGACACCGACGTCGAGCTCGCCGTGGCCGTGCTCGCCGTGCTCAAGGCGGGCGCCGCCTACCTGCCGCTGGATCTGGAGCACCCCGTGGAGCGGCTGCGCCAGCTGCTGGCCGACTCCGGTGCGACAGCCGTGCTCACCAGCGCGGAATTCGAGACCGACCTTCCGGTCATCGACGTGCGCGAGACGGACGGGCTGCCGGAGACGGCCCCCGAGATCACCCGTCACCCGGACATGCTCGCCTACGTGATCTACACCTCCGGCTCGACCGGCCTGCCCAAGGGGGTGGGCATCGCCGACCGGCACCTCACCGCCTACGTGGCCGGGGTCAGCGGGCTGCTCGGCCTGGCCCCTGGGCTGCGCCACTCGATGGTGCAGCCGCTGACCTTCGACTTCAGCGTCACCGTCTTCCACGGTTCGCTCCTCACCGGCGGCACGCTCCACCTGGCTCCGCGGGAGCGCGCGACCGACACCGCATGGATCGCCGAGCACCTCCGGCGCGACCGCATCGACCTGATGAAGATCACGCCCTCGCATCTGGCCGCCCTGCAGCTCGACCAGTTGCCCGCGCGCACGCTGGTGCTCGGCGGCGAGGCGTCTCGCTGGGATTGGGTACGGCAGCTGCGCGCGCGTCCGGACGGTCCCGCTGTCGTCAACCACTACGGCCCCACCGAGACCACCGTCGGCGTGCTCGGCCTCGCACACGATCAGGAGCCGGCCGGAGCGGGCGCGGTCACGCCCATCGGCTTCCCGCTGCCCCACGCCGAGGCCTACATCCTCGATGAGGACCTGCGCCCGGTGCCCGACGGGGTCGTCGGCGAGCTGTGCATCGGCGGCGTCACCGTCGCCCGCGGCTACCTGGGCCGGCCAGGACAGACCGCGGCCGTCTTCGTCCCCCATCCCTTCGGCCGGCCGGGTGCGCGCATCTATCGCACCGGCGACCGGGCACGGCGGCTGCCGGGCGGCGCCATCGAGTTCCTCGGACGGGCGGACGGCCAGGTCAAGATCCGCGGGCACCGGGTCGAACCCGGAGAGGTGCAGGCCGTCCTGGCCGCCCATCCCGCCGTCACCGACTGCGTGGTGGTCGTGCGCGGGCAGGACGAGCCCGAGCTGGTGGCCTACGTCGTCGGCGACACCCGGCAGCTGCCCGGCTACCTGGCCGAGCGCCTACCCGCCTACCTGATCCCCGCGCACCTTGTCGAGCTGCCCGCGCTGCCTCTGGCCGCGCACGGCAAGGTCGACCGGTCCAGGCTGCCCGACCCGCCCGACGCCGTGGAGGCCGAACGGGTGCCTCCGCGCGGCCCGGTGGAGGAGCTGGTGGCAGGCCTGTTCGAGACGCTGCTGGAGACCGGTCCCGTCGGCAGGGACGACGGCTTCTTCGCGCTGGGCGGCCACTCCCTGCTGGCCATCAAGCTGATGGGCCGCCTGCGCAAGGCGTTCGGCGTCGGGCTCTCGCCCAGGGCGCTGTTCGAGTCGCCCACGGTCGCAGGGGTCGCCGCCCTGGTGGCCGCGGCGCAGGGCCGCGGCGCCGAGCAGGTTCCGCCGGTCGTCCCCATGCCCCGAGACGGCCTGCTTCCCGCCTCCTACTCGCAGCGCCGGCTGTGGTTCCTGGACCAGCTCGAGCCGGAACTGGCCGTCTACAACACGCATGTGCGGCTACGACTGCGCGGTGCCCTGGACGTGGCCGCGCTGGAACGTGCCCTGGTGACGGTGGCCGCCCGGCATGAGACGTTGCGGTCGCGGTTCGTGCAGCGCGACGACGACCTGTTCGTGTCGGTGGCGGCCGAGGCCGTCGTGCCCTTCGAGGTGGTAGAGCCTTCCGAGCTGGAAGCCCGCGGTGCCCGCCGGTTCGATCTGACCACCGAACCGCCGATCAGGGCTGCTCTGGCACCTCATGCCGTAAATGATCACGAGTTGCTGGTGACGCTGCACCACGTCGTCACCGATGCGTGGTCGGCGGTGCTGTTCGCGCGCGAGCTGGGTGAGTGCTACGCGGGCAGGGCGTTGCCGGACCTGACCGTGCAGTACGCCGACTTCGCGGCCTGGCAGCGGGAGCGGGTCGAGGGCGAGCTGCGCGACACGCAGCTGGCCTACTGGCGCAAGCGGCTCGCCGGCATGCCGGAACGCCTGGAACTCCCGGCAGACCGCCCGCGCCCCGCTCGCAGGGACTACGTGGGCGCGAACGTCCCGATCACCATCCCAGGCCATGTCGTGGAGCGGCTGCGCGCCATGGGCGCGCAGGAGAACGCCTCCCTCTTCATGACCATGGTCGCCGCGCTCTCGATCGCGCTCTCCCGCGCGACCGGGCAGCGGGACATCGTGATCGGCACGCCGGCGGCCGAGCGGCCCCGGCCCGAGCTGGAGTCGCTGATCGGCTGCTTCCTCAACACGCTGGTGCTGCGTGCCGACACCTCGGGCGACCCCACCTTCCACGATCTGCTCAAGCAGGTCAGGACCACCACGCTCGAGGCCTTCGCCAACTCCGAGGTGCCCTTCGAGGCGCTCATCGAGGAGCTGCAGCCCGAGCGCGACCTGGGCGCGACGCCACTGGTCCAGGTGCTCTTCAGCCTGGAGGACGCCGACCGCCCCGCGGTGAGCTCGGGCGGGCTGACCATGGAGTGGCGGGGAACCGGCACCTCGACGGCCAAGTTCGACCTCACCATGTACCTGCGCAGGGAACCCGGCGGGGTCGGCGGCATCCTCGAATACCGCACCGACCTGTTCGACGAGGCCACCGCCCAGCGCATCGCCGCGCTCTACACCGAGGTGCTGGCCGCCGTCGCGGCCGGGCCCGAGCAGCCGATGTCGGCCCTGCCCGCGCTGACCGCCGCCGACGAGGCCCTGGTGGAACAGTGGAACGACACGGGCGCGCCGGAGGAGTACGCCTCCCTGGCCGAACTGCTGGCCCGGCGGGTGGCCTCGTCGCCGGACGCGCCGGCTGTCTGGGACGGCTCCTGGTTGACGTATGCCGAGTTCGGCGCGCGGGTCCATGGGCTGGCTGCGGTCCTCCGCGAGCGGGGCGTACGGCTGGGCGATGTGGTCGGCGTCTGCCTCCCGCGCAGCGCCGACCTGGTCGTGGCCGTCCACGCGGTCGTGGCCGCCGGGGCCGCCTACCTGCCACTCGATCCCGGCTACCCCGACCAGCGGCTGGACTTCATGGTCGAGGACGCCCACGCCGGCGTGGTGATCACCGAGGAGCCTGAGCGCTTCCCCGGGCTCGTCACGGTGGCTCCGACCGCGTCCGCGGACGGGCAGCTCGACCTCGCGATCCCGCCGACCGCCCCTGCCTACCTGATCTACACCTCCGGGTCGACGGGCGTGCCGAAGGGCGTGCTCAACTCCCACGAGGCCATCGTCAACCGGCTGACCTGGACCGATCACGCCTTCCCTCTCACCGCAGAGGATCGGGTCCTGCTGAAGACGACCTTCACCTTCGACGTGTCGGTCTGGGAGCTGTTCTGGCCGCTCATCGCCGGAGCAGGGCTCGTGGTCGCCGCCCCTGACGCGCACCGCGACCCGGCCGCGCTGGTCCGCCTCCTCGCCGCTCACGGCGTGACCACCGTGCATTTCGTGCCGTCGATGCTGGACGCGCTCCTGGACGAACCGGTCCTCGACCTGCCCTCGCTGCGCCGGGTCTACTGCTCGGGCGAGGCGCTGCCGTCCTCCCTGGTCGCCCGCGTGCACGAGCGGCTCCCCGGCATCGAGGTGCACAACCTCTACGGTCCCACCGAGGCCGCCATCGAGGTGACCTGGCACAAGTCCGAGCCGGACGAGTCCCGCACGCCGATCGGCGCGCCCATCAGGGGCATCAGGATCGAGATCCTCGACTCCGACCTGCGCCGCGTTCCCGTCGGCACCCCCGGCGAGCTGTGCATCGCCGGCATCGGTGTGGCCCACGGCTACGCGCGGCGTCCAGGGCTGACCGCCCGGCAGTTCGTACCCGACCCGTACGGCCCGGCCGGCGCGCGCATGTACCGCACCGGCGACCTGGCCCGCTGGTTGCCGAACGGCGAGGTCGACTACCTGGGCCGGATGGACGGCCAGGTCAAGATCCGTGGCATGCGCGTCGAGCCAGGGGAGATCGAGTCGCTCCTGGCCGCGCATCCCTCGGTCAGGAGCGCGGTGGTGCAGCCCGTGCGGGGCGTGCTCGCCGCCTACGTGGTCGGCACGGCCGACCCGGCGGCGCTCACCGGCCTCCTGCGCGAGCGGCTGCCCGAGCACATGATCCCGGCTTCGTTCACCTTCCTCGACGAGCTCCCGACCAACGCCAACGGCAAGCTCGACCGCGCCGCCCTGCCTGAGCCCGGTCAGGAGCGGCAGGACTCCGCGGGCACCCCGCCGCAGGGTCCGGTGGAGGAGCTGGTCGCGACGCTGTTCGAGTCGGTGCTGGGAACCGGTCCGGTCGGCAGGGAGGACGGCTTCTTCGCCCTCGGCGGCCACTCGTTGCTGGCCATCAAGGTCGTCACCCGTCTGCGCGCCGCCTTCGGCATCGAGCTGCCGGTCCGAGCCCTGTTCGAGGCGCCGACCGTGGCCGGTCTGGCGGAGCGCATCGCCGCCGCCCGCACCGCCACCTCTGTCGAGGTCGTGCCCATCCCGCGTGACGGGTTGCTGCCCGTGTCGTACGGCCAGCGGCGGCTGTGGTTCCTGGACCAGCTGGAGCCGGAGCTGGCCGTGTACAACACGCAGGTGTGGTTGCGGCTGCGGGGCCCGCTGGATGTGGCGGCCCTGGAGCGTGCGCTGGTCGCGATGGCCGTCCGGCACGAGGTGTTGCGATCGCGGTTCGTGCAGCGTGACGACGACGTGTTCGTGTCGGTGGCGGCCGAGGCCGCTGTGCCGTTCGAGGTGGTGCGGTCGGAGGAGCTGCGGGCCTTCGGTGCTCGCCGGTTCGACCTGACGGTGGAGCCGCCGATCAGGGCCGCTCTCGTACGGCACGCCTCGGATGATCACGAACTGCTGGTGACGATCCACCACGTGGCCAACGACGCGTGGTCGTCCGGGCTGTTCGCCAAGGAGCTGGGTGAGCTCTATGCGGGTCGCGAGCTGCCTGACCTGGCCGTGCAGTACGCCGATTACGCGGCCTGGCAGCGTGACCGGGTCGAGGGCGAGCTGCGTGACACCCAGCTGGCCTACTGGCGCGAGCGACTGGCGGGCATGCCGGAACGCCTGGAGCTCCCGACGAGCAGGCCGCGTCCCGCTCGCCGAGGTCACGACGGAGGCAACATCCCGTTCATGATCTCTCCGGAGGTCTCCGAACGCCTCAGGCTGCTCGGCGCGGACGAGAACGCATCGCTCTTCATGACGCTCCTGGCCGCCTTCACCGTGCTGCTCGCCCGCCACACTGGACAGCGGGACATCGTAGTCGGCACCCCGGCCGCCGAGCGGCCCCGGCCGGAGCTGGAGCCGCTGATCGGCTTCTTCCTCAACACCCTCGTGCTGCGCACCGACTGCTCCGGCGACCCCACCTTCCGAGAGCTGATCGGCCGGGCCAGGAACACCGCGCTCGAGGCCTTCGCCAACTCGGAGGTGCCCTTCGAGGCGCTCGTCGAGGACCTGCAGCCGCGTCGTGATCTCGGCAGCACGCCGCTGGTCCAGGCGCTGTTCAGCCTGGAGGACGCGGAGCGGTCCGCGCTGCGCGTCGGCGAGCTGGAGGCCGAGTGGGTGAGCTCGGGCACGACCACCGCCAAGTTCGACCTGTCGCTGTACGTCCAGCGCTTCCCCGGCCAGCTCGGTGGGATCTTCGAATACCGCACCGACCTCTTCGACGCCGACACGGTTTCGCGGCTGGCCGAGCACTTCGTCGCTCTGCTGTCCGCCGCCGTCGCCGATCCTGACCAGCCCGTCTCCGAGCTGCCCCTCCTGCTCGCCGATGTGGCGTCGGTGGAGGGGTGGAACGCGACGGGTGCGGCCCGGGAGTTCGAGGCGTTGCCGGATGTGGTGGCTCGGCGGGTGGCTTCGTCGCCGGACGCTCCTGCTGTCTGGGACGGCTCCTGGTTGACCTATGCCGAGTTCGGGTCCCGTGTGAACGCGCTGGCCTCGGTGTTGCGGGAGAAGGGTGTACGGCTGGGCGATGTGGTGGGCGTGTGCCTGCCCCGCGGCGCCGACCTGATCGTGGCCGTGCATGCCGTGATGGCGGCTGGAGGTGCCTACCTCCCGCTGGAGCCCGGCTACCCCGATGAGCGCCTGTCCTTCATGGTGGCCGATGCCGGCGCCCACGTCGTGATCACCGAGGAGCACGGGCGCTTCCCCGGGGTGACGGTGAGTCCGGCCGCGTCTGGGGACCCGGCACCGCCGGGTGTCCGGATCCCGCCAGGCGCCCCCGCCTACCTGATCTACACCTCCGGCTCCACCGGCCGTCCGAAGGGGGTGCTCGTCTCCCATGAGGCCATCGCCAACAGGCTGGTGTGGATGGGGGAGGCCTTCCCCCTGACCTCAGGTGATCGGGTCATGCACAAGACGCCGTTCACCTTCGACGTGTCGGTGTGGGAGCTGTTCTGGCCCCTCATGGAGGGAGCCGGCCTGGTGGTGGCGCCTCCTGGGGCTCATCGCGACGCGGACGCGCTGGTCGAGCTGATGCGACGGGAGAACGTGTCGATGGTGCACTTCGTGCCGTCGATGCTGGACGCGCTCCTGGAGGAGCCGGACGCGGCGGTGCCGTCGTTGCGGCGGATCGTGTGCTCGGGGGAGGCGCTGCCTTCCTCTCTGGTGGCTCGGGTGCACTCGGCGTGGCCCGGTGTGGAGGTGCACAACCTTTACGGCCCGACCGAAGCGGCGGTGGACGTCACCTGGCACGCCTGCCAAGTGGGCGAGGAGCGGACGCCGATCGGGGCGCCGATCAGGGCGACGCGCATCGAGATCCTCGACGCCGATCTGCGCCGGGTGCCCGTGGGCGCCGCAGGCGAGCTGTGCATCGGCGGAGTGCAGGTGGCTCAGGGGTATGCCGCGCGGCCTGGCCTGACGGCCGATCGGTTCGTCCCCGATCCGTTCGGACCGCCAGGGTCGCGGTTGTACCGCACCGGCGACCTGGCGCGCTGGCTGCCCGATGGCGAGGTCGACTACCTGGGCCGCATCGACGACCAGGTGAAGATCCGCGGCATACGGGTGGAGCTCGGCGAGATCGAGGCCGTCCTGGCTCAGCACCCCGGCGTCCAGGCGGCCGCGGTCCGTCCGGTCGGTGGCCTGCTGGCGGCCTACGTCGTCGGCACGGCGGATCCGGAGGACATGGCCGGCTTCCTGCGCCGGAGGGTGCCCGAGCACATGGTGCCCGCCTCCTTCACGGTGCTGGACCGCCTGCCGGTGACCGCCAACGGCAAGCTCGACCGCAAGGCGCTCCCCGAACCGCAGGCCCCTGTCGGCGTGCCGTACGAGGAACCGAGCGGTGAGATCGAGCGGGCACTGGCCGAGGTCTGGGCGGAGGTGCTGGGCGTCCCCACGCCCGGCGCCCACGACAGCTACTTCGCGCTGGGCGGGGACTCCATCAGATCGCTCAAGATCGTCGCGCGCCTCCGGGCCCGCGGATACACCCTCGCGCTCGAAGACATCTTCGTCCATCAGACGGTGCGCGAGCTCGCCCAGGTGGTGACCACCGGGACGGTGAACGAGAGCCGCGGCAGCGAGGCGTTCAGCATGCTCGGCGCCGCGGACCTGGACCGGCTGAAGCAGCGTTTCCAAGGAGGCAAGCGTTGACCACTCCGGAACTCGAGGACGCCTACCCGCTGACCGCGTTGCAGTCCGGGATGCTCTTCCACAGCGCCTATCAGGAAGACTCGGCGACCTACCATGACGTCTTCACGCTGATCCTGCGCGGGCCGTACCAGAGCGACACCTTCCGTGCCGCCCTTCGCGAGGTCATGGCCCGGCACTCGGTCCTGCGCACCTCGTTCGACCTGACCGGCTTCGACGAGCCCATCCAGCTGGTCTGGCAGGACGTCGAGCCACCCGTCCAGGAGCTCGACCTGTCCGGGTTCGAGCACCCGGGGCAGCGCCTGAGCATCTGGCGCGAGCAGGAGAAGCACCGGCCCTTCGACTGGGAGGCGCCGCCGCTCTTCCGCGCCGTCATCCACCACCTCGACACCGACGAGTTCGCGCTCACGCTGAGCTTCCACCACGCGATCCTCGACGGCTGGAGCGTCGCCACCATGGTGACCGAGCTGCTGGACCGCTACGCCGCGGGGCTGCAAGGAGTGCCGCAGGCGCCGGCCGTACCGCCACCCTCCACCTTCCGCGACTTCGTCGCCAGGGAGAAGGAGGCGGTGGCCTCGCCGCAGACCGAGCAGTTCTGGCGGGATGCGCTGGCCGACGCGCCGGTGACCGCGCTGCCCAGGCTTCCCGGCTACCGCACGGGAGACGCCGAGGACACCGTTTCGCATGCCGTACCCCTTGATGATCAGCTCGTCCAAGGGCTGGAGCGGGCGGCGCGGCAGGCCAGGGTGCCGCTGCGCACCGTGCTGCTCGCCGGGCATCTGCGCGTGCTGGCGCTCCTGACGGGCGACAGCGACGTGGTCACCGGCATCGTGACGCACGGCAGGCCCGAGCACGAGGCGGCCGAGCAGGTCCTCGGGCTGTTCCTCAACAGCGTGCCGGTGCGGGTGCGCACCGACGTGCCGAGCTGGGAAGAGCTGATCAAGCGGGTCTTCGCCGCGGAGGTGGCGTTCCTGCCGCACCGGCTGTATCCGCTGTTCGAGATGCAGCGTCTCAGCCAGCGCTCTCCCCTGATCGACGTGCTCTTCGACTATCGCGACTTCCACGTCTACCAGGACCTCGGTCCCGGCGGGGTCATCCAGGTCGTGGAGAGCGAGTTCTTCGAGCAGACCAACCTGCCCCTGTCCGCGAACTTCACCTGGTCGCCGCAGGCCGGCGGGCTGGAGTTGAAGCTCAAGTACGACATCACGCAGTTCTCCGCCGACCAGGTCGTGCGGGCAGGTGAGCACTACCGCCGGGTCTTCGCGAAGATCGCCGAGGATCCGGCCGCTGACCCGCGCGAGTCCGAGGAGCTCCTGGCCGCCGATGTGGCGTCGGTGGAGAGGTGGAACGCGACGGGTGCGGCCCGGGAGTTCGTGGCGTTGCCGGATGTGGTGGCTCGGCGGGTGGCTTCGTCGCCGGACGCTCCTGCCGTCTGGGACGGCTCCTGGTTGACGTATGCCGAGTTCGGGGCCCGGGTTCGCGGTTTGGCCGCGGTGCTTCGCGAGCAGGGTGTACGGCTGGGCGATGTGGTGGGCGTGTGCCTGCCGCGTGGTGCCGATCTGATCGTGGCCGTGCATGCGGTGATGGCCGCTGGTGGGGCCTATCTGCCGCTGGAGCCGGACTACCCCGACGAGCGCCTGTCCTTCATGGTGAGTGATGCCGGCGCTCGTGTCGTGATCACGGGCGAGCCTGGCCGTTTCCCCGGTTCGGTGGCGGTGGCCCCTTCCGAGTCGGCGGACGGGCCGGTTCCCGGCCTGGAGATCCCGCCGAGCGCCCCCGCCTATCTGATCTACACCTCCGGGTCGACAGGACGTCCGAAGGGGGTGCTCGTCTCCCACGCGGCCATCGCCAACCGGCTGGTCTGGATGGGGGAGGCCTTCCCTCTCGGGGCCGGCGACCGGGTCGTGCAGAAGACGCCGTTCACCTTCGACGTGTCGGTGTGGGAGCTGTTCTGGCCCCTCATGGAGGGAGCCGGCCTGGTGGTGGCGCCACCAGGTGTCCACCTGGACGCGGCCGCGCTGGTCGAGTTGATGCGCGCCCACAGCGTGTCGATGGCGCACTTCGTGCCGTCGATGCTGGACGCGGTCATGGAGGTCCCGGATCTGGACGTGCCGTCGTTGCGGCGGGTCGTCTGCTCGGGTGAGGCGCTGCCCGCCTCTCTGGTGGCTCGGGTGCACTCGGCGTGGCCCGGCGTCGAGGTGCACAACCTCTACGGCCCGACCGAGGCCGCCGTCGATGTCACCTGGCACGCCTGTCAGGTGGGCGAGGAGCGGACGCCGATCGGGGCGCCGATCAGGGCCACGCGGATCGAGATCCTCGATGCCGACCTGCGCCGGGTTCCGGTCGGGACCGCAGGCGAGTTGTGCATCGGCGGGGTGCAGGTCGCGCAGGGGTATGCCGCGCGGCCAGGTCTGACCGCGGAGCGTTTCGTGCCGGACCCCTACGGCGGGCCGGGGGCGCGGTTGTACCGCACCGGCGACCTGGCACGCTGGCTGCCCGATGGCGAGGTCGACTACCTGGGCCGCATCGACGACCAGGTGAAGGTCCGCGGCATGCGGGTGGAGCTCGGCGAGGTGGAGGCCGTCCTGGCTCAGGCCCCTGGCGTGCAGGCGGCGGCGGTACGGCCCGTCGGCGGCGTGCTGGCGGCCTACGTCGTCGGCACGGCGGAGCCGGAGGAGCTGGCGGGATTCCTTCGCCAGCGGCTGCCCGACCACATGGTGCCCTCGTCCTTCACCGAGCTGGACCGGCTGCCCGTCACCGCCAACGGCAAGCTCGACCGCAAGGCGCTCCCCGACCCGGCGCCGGTGGCCCGGGCTCCCTACGAGGCGCCCAGGGACGAGCTGGAAGAGACCCTCGCAGGGATCTGGGCGGAGATCCTCGGCGTGGAGCGTCCCGGCATCCGTGACGACTTCTTCGACCTGGGCGGACACTCGCTGCTGGCGCTCCGCCTGGCCCTGCGGATGCGGCAGGCGCTCGGCAGGGAGATCCCGGTCGCCACGGTCCTCGCCGCGCCGACGATCGCCCAGCTCACCGAAGCCCTGGCGGACGATGGCGACAACCCGATCTCCCGCGGCCGGGTCGTGCCGCTGCGCACCGCGGGCAACCGTCCGCCCCTCTTCCTCATCCACGCCCTGGGCGGGCAGGTCTTCCGGTACCGGCCGCTCGCCCAGCACCTGGGCGACGACCAGCCGGTCTACGCCATCCCCGCGCACGGGCTGACCGAGGGCGACGCCGTACAGACCACCATCGACGAGATGGCCGAGACCTACGCCGGCTACATCCGCGAGCTCTTCCCCGACGGGCCGTACTTCGTCGGAGGCTTCTGCATCGGCGGCAACATCGCCCTCGAAGTGGCCCGCAGGCTGCGCAAGGACGGCCACGACGTGCCGTACGTCTTCCTGGCCTGGTCCTCGGCGCAGGAGCCGGTCGTCGGCTCGACGCTGGAGGACGACACCGCGCTCATGGTGCACGCGTTGGCCGGCGGAGCCACCTCGCTCGACCCTCGCGAACTGAGCCTGATGGAGCCGGCCGAACGGCTGCTGGCCATCGTCAACGCCGCCACCAAGGAAGGCCAGCTCCGCACCGAGAGCACCGACCTCGACCAGATCCAGCGCTACGTCGAGGTCTTCCGAGCCAACGCGCACGCGGTGGGGCGCTACAAGCACGACACCTTCGACGGGCCGGCGATCCTGCTGATCCCCGAGGAGGACAACGCTCCGCCCGACGAGGACTACGGGTGGCGGGCGTTCGTCCCGAACCTCGAAACCGGGCTCATCCCAGGCGCGCGCTTCAGCGCGCTCTACAACCCCTACGTCACCCGGACCGCCAACGCATGGAGGAGGTGGATGGACCGTGGTCTCGAACACCGCGCCCGCCACTGAGGCAGCACCGACAAGCCTCTGGAAGCATCGCGACTTCCTCAAACTCTGGGTCGGTTACAGCACCTCCCAGTTCGGTGCCCAGATCACCGTCGTGGCCATGCCGCTGGTCGCCATCATCGTGCTGGGCGCCAGCGAGGCCGAGGTCGGCACGCTGGGCGCGGTCGGGCGGCTGCCGTTCCTGCTGTTCCTGTTCGCCGGGTTCTGGGCCGACAGGTTCCGCAAGCGGCCCACCATGATCGCCGCTGACATCGGCCGCGCCGTCCTCCTCCTGGCGGTCATCGGCCTCTACGCCGCGGACATGCTGACGCTCTTCTGGCTCGGCGCGATCTCCTTCCTGTCCGTCGCGCTGTTCGTGTTCTTCGAGGTCGCGAACATGTCGCACCTGCCGTTCCTGGTGGGGCGCGAGTTCATCGGCGACGGCAACGCCAAGCTCCAGCTGAGCAACTCCGTCGCCCGAGTCGCGGGCAACAGCGTCGGCTCCGTGCTGGTCAACGCCTTCATCGCGGTCCAGGTTCTGATCGTCAACGTGGTGACGCTGGTCGTCTCCGCGATCATCTGCGCGCTCATCCGCAAGCCCGAGCCCGTGCCGGAGCGCAGCGAGGACCGGCCCGGCGTCTTCTCCTCCATCGCCGAGGGCCTGCGCTGGGTGCTGCGCGACCCGCTGATCCGCCCCAGCGTGATCGCCGCCGGCTTCTACATGTTCTTCTTCACCGGCATCGAGGTGCTGCTGCCCCTCTGGGTCATCAAGGGCCTGGGCCTGCCGGGGTACTGGGTCGGCATCCTGCTGGCCATCGGCGGGCCCGGCGCCATCCTGGGCTCGCTCCTGGCCGTCAGGTCGATGAAGAAGATCGGCATCGGGCCCTCCTTCTTCTGGATGACCGTCATCGGCAACCTCTCGCTCTTCCTCATCGGCCTGGCCACCGGACCCACCTGGCTGCTCGTCACCATGATCGGCCTCGCGCAGTTCCTGCTCGGCATCACCGGCCCCATCGCCATGGTGGCCAGCGGCACCCTCCGCATGGGCGCCACCCCGGAGCGCCTCCAGGGCCGCGTCATGGCCTCGCAGCGGGCCGTCGCTCTCAGCCTGGCGCCCGTGGGCGCTCTGCTCATGGGCCTTCTCGCCGAAGGCATCGGCCTTCGCACCACCCTGCTCATCTGCGCCGCGGGCGCGGTGATCCCGATCATCGTGCTGGCGCTCTCCCCGATCCCTCGCACCAAGGGCATGCCGGACCCGCAGGAGCACTGACATGGACAAGATCTCTTCTGGCGCGACGACCATCGCTGTTCTGGGCTCTCCCGACCGCGACTCCGCCGATTCGCTGCTGCTTCAGCACGGCGCCGTCCTCTTCCGGGGGCTCGGCGTCGACTCGCCTGCCGCGTTCCACGAGTTCGTCAGGACCTTCGGGGAGCCGTTCACCAACTACCGCCACGGCAACTCGCCTCGCGTCGCCGTACAGGCCGGGGTCTGGACCTCCACCGAGTATCCGGCGGAGTACGAGATCTCCCTGCACAATGAGCTGTCCTACTCTCACCGGTGGCCTTCGCGGCTGTTCTTCTACTGTGATCAGGCCCCTGCCACCGGTGGCGCCACTCCTGTGTCCGACTCGCGTGCCGTGCTGGACGGGCTCTCGCCCGAGGTGCGTTCGCGGTTCACCTCTCGTGGGGTGGCCTACCTGCAGAACCTGCATGGCGGGTTCGGGCTCGGCAAGTCCTGGCAGGACACCTACGAGACCGACGATCGGGGTGAGGTCGAGCGCGCCCTCGCCGAGACCGGCGCCGAGTTCCGCTGGACGGACGAGGATGACCTGCGCGTGCGGCAGGTTCGGCCGGCTGTTCGTCAGCACCCGGTGACGGGGGAGGAGGTGTGGTTCAACCAGGCTGAGCAGTGGCACGTGTCCAGCCTGCCCGCCGACGAGGCTGAGGCGTTGCTGGAGATGGCCTCTTCTGATGAGGAGCTTCCTCTTCAGGCGACGTTCGGGGACGGGAGCGCGTTGGGCGTGGATGACCTTCGTATGGTGCGGGAGGTCGCCAAGCGGAACGAGGCCTCGTTCCCGTGGGAGCGGGGGGACGTCATGATGATCGACAACCTCCTGGTGATGCACGGGAGGCACGCTTACACCGGGAGCCGGAGGATTCTCGTCTCGATGATCTGACCCGATCGAGCGCGGCGGGCACGGTGATCGTCCGCCGACTGTTCGGTCATGCGAGCGCCATCTTGCCGGCGAGAGGTGACCTAACAAGCGCTTGCCTAATACAGGATGCCGCACTACCGTGACGGGCGGACGATCGGCTCGCCCGCGCCGCCCCCCGACACCCGGCGGTCAGGGGTCCGAGGCTGACGACGCCACTCGCCGGGAGGAGCATGCGCGGCACCATCGCCGGGATCGGGATGACACCGCTCACGCGGGCCTCCGGCAAGACGGAGCTGGAACTGGCGGTCGAGGCGTCCCGGCTCGCCTGCGCCGACGCCGGCCTGGACCCGCGCGAGATCGACGCCGTCCTGAGCTACCACCTCAACGACTCCGCACCGGTCGTCCAGGTAGCCCGGGCGCTCCGGATCGACAGACTCGGCTGGCACAACGACATCTCCGGCGGCGGCACCCAGGCCGCGTCCATCCTCGGCGACGCGGCGATGCTCATCGGGGCGGGCCTGGCGCGTCACGTGCTGATCTACCGAGCCCTCAACGGCCGCTCGGGCAGGCGCATGAACACCGTCTCGACGGGCCCGCAGGAGCGCTTCACGATCCCGTACGGCATGGCGGGCCCCATCCCGATGTTCGCGATGGCCGCCACCCGCTACCTCCACGACACCGGGCTCACCGAGGAGCACCTGCACGCCGTCGTCGCGCAGTCCCGCGAGAACGCCGCCTCCAACGACAGAGCTCTCCGCCGCGGCCCCCTGTCACTGGAGGACTATCTCGCCAGGCCCTTCGTCTGCAGTCCCCTGCGTACGGTCGACTGCTGCCAGGAAACGGACGGCGCCTGCGCCCTGGTGGTCAGCGGCGTACTGCCAGGCCCACGGATCAGGGCGGTGGTCCGAGGCGGCGGACCCGGCTGTTCGACGATGGACCGCTCACCCGACGTCACCGCCGTCTTCTCGACGTACGTGGCCCCCATGCTGTGGACAGCATCCGGTATGCGTCCGACCGACGTGGACGTGGCCCTGCTCTACGACGCGTACTCGTGGCTCGTCCCCCGCCAGCTGGAGGACTTCGGCCTCGTGCCCCGACCGGACCTCGGGGCCTACCTGCTGGCCCGGGGACACGCCGGAGTCAATGCACACGGGGGATTGCTCTCCGAGGGATACGTCCACGGACTCAACAATGTGGCACAGGCCGTACGCGAGGTGAGGGGTGGCGCGGGCGTCGCCCTGATAACCGGCTTCGGCGGCTCCTACGGCAGCGCCGCCCTCCTCACCCCCTGACCCCAACCCCGCCGCCTCAGCCCGGATCCCCATGTCAGCCGCATGTCAGCCGCCGGGCCGTTGGTGCGGGGTGCGCGCGGAGGTGAAATGGTGGCCGGGGTTTCGACATGGAGAGGTGTCCGACATTTCGTAACCCAGGAGGCTGATCGTGGGAATCGCCCGTGGATGAACGTCGCAGGTCCAGGTTCGAGGCCATCTACGCCGACACCTACGAGCAGATCCTGGGCTACGCCGTACGACGCTGTGCCTCACCCGACGACGCGGCCGACGTCGTGGCGGAGACCTTCGCCATCGCCTGGCGGCGGATCGACCGGCTGCCGGGCGGGGACGAGGCGCGCCTGTGGCTGTACGGCGTGGCCCGCAACGTGCTGGCCAACCACCGCAGAGGTACGGCCAGGCACCAGGCGCGCACCGTGGAGCTCGATCTCGACCTGGCCGACCTCTACGCCACCACGCCGGACGCCTCGGTGGAGCGCGGAGTCATCGCCACGGCCTTCAGAGACCTCCCTGCCGACGACCGCGAACTGCTCGCGCTCGTCGGCTGGGAGGGGCTGGAGCGCGGCGAGATAGCCGCCGTGCTCGGCTGCTCGCGCAACGCCGTACGGATCAGGCTGCACCGAGCGCGTAAGCGCTTCGCCCGCGCGCTGGAGGCGGCGGGCGTCCAGGTCGACCGGGTAGCTCTTGCGGGGAGACAACGATGACGAACATGGATGACCAGGTCGGCGCTCTGGCCAGGGTGCGTGACGAGGACCTGAGGGGACGGGCGTCCGGCGCGGGGGCGCGGACGCTGCTGGAGTCGATCGTGGAGGCCGAGCACGTCCACGAGCCCGCCGTACGGCCGCGCCGCGTGCGCAGGTTCGTGATGGCGGGGGTGGCGGTGTCGGTGCTGACGGCAGCGGCGGTGATCGGTCCGGGGCTGCTGACGGACGGGCCCGGGCTGGCCACGTCCTACGCGAACGCGGCCATGGAGATCGAGCGGCGCGGCGAGCAGTGGGTGGCCAAGGTCAAGGACCCCTACGCCGACCACGCCAAGTACGCGGAGGCGTTCAAGGCGGTGGGCCTGGACGTCGGGCTCACGCTGCTGCCGTCGTCCCCGACCGGGGTCGGGAAGGTCGTGCGCATCGGCGGCTCCGGAGGCATCACCCCGGGCAAGGGCCTCGGCGGCGGCCTCGAGCCGGAGGGGTGCCAGATGGGCGCCCCCGGTTGCGCGCTGGCGGTCACGGTGGACGTGGGCTTCACCGGCAAGGGCGTGATCTATCTCGGCCGTTCGGCGCAGCCGGGGGAGCGGTACGGCAACTGGGCGCCGGCCACCCGCGAGGGTGAGGCGCTGCACGGGCTCAAGGTGGACGAGCGCCCGGTGGGTGAGGTGCGCAAGGAGGCCGCCGAGCGCGGGATCAGGTCGGTGGTCATGGTGATCGACCCGAACGAGGGCGGCGGCTACGGCTACAACCCTCACAAGCAGCCGGACTCGGTCGGGGACGACTGGATCGTGTGGGAGGCCCAGGCGCTGTCGGCCGACGAGGTCAGGCTGCTGGTGACGAAGGAGCGGCTGGACAGGAACCCGGTCTACGACGGCCCCAAGCCGGCCGACTTGGGTTAGCCGACGAAGCGGGAGTGCAGCGCCGCCGCGCGCGCGGGGCCGAGCAGGTCCAGCGCGGCCAGCCACGCCGCGGCTCCCGCTCCGTCCTTCGCCACCGTGATCGGGGCCGCCGCCCACCGCCGTCCGAGCAGCTCCCTTACCGCCTGCTGGACGGGGCCTCCGCTGGTCAGCACGCTTCCTGCCAGCACGATGGGGGAGCGGTCGAGAGGCTCGCGCACCTCGGAGGCGGTACGGGCCAGTTTGGCGGCGGCGGCCTCGACGATCGACAGCGCGGCGGGGTCGCCGTCGGCGGCGGCCCTGCTCACGAGGGGCGCCAGCTCGGCCAGCGCGAGCGGCGGCCTGGACTGGACGGTGGCCGCGATCCTGTCCACCAGCTCACCGCCAAGATCGACCCTCCCCGGCCCCGTGGCGTCCCGGTGAGCAGCACCGGCGGAGTCAGCGGGCGGGAGGTCCGACAAGGCAGCCGTAGCGGGGTCGCCGGGCGGGCGGGGCACGACAGAGGGCGAGGACGGGAGGAGGTGCTCGGTGACCAGGCGGGTGAGCAGGCCCGGCGTACCCGCGTCGAGCTCCCGCACCGCCACCCTCGCCGCGGCCCTCCCGAGCCAGAACCCGGACCCCTCATCACCCAGCAGCCAGCCGTACCCGTCAGCGAGCCGCCCCTGAGCGCGGTCAATAATTTTTGCCGCGATCGCGCCCGTCCCCGACACCAGTACGGTGCCGTCGGCCGCAGGGGTACCCGCGGCGAACGTCACCACGACGTCCCCCGCCGCCCTGGGAACCACCGGAAGGTCGGAGAACACCGCCGCGAACGCGGCCATCGCCGACGGCTCGCGCAGCAGCCCCGAGCCGGCGAGGCCCACGACACCCCCCTTGACCGAGGAGCGGTCCACCGCTCCGAGGGCCTGCTCAACGGCGGTGCGAAGGTTGCCGAAGGCCACCCGGGCACCCGCCGCCATCGGGTTCCCGCACCCGGCGAGCCCTCTGCCCACCACCTCGCCTTCGAGTGACAGCACCGCCGCGCGGGTCGACGTCCCGCCCGCGTCCACTCCTAACACCATGGCCATGTCAAAAAGTATTTTCCAGAACCCTTGACCCGTCGAGATGTTGAGCATAATTTTCATCGCGTGGAACTGCTGAGCCGAATCAGAGCGGAACAGGCCGACCAGCCGGAGGCGCTGCGCAAGGTCGCCGAGGTGATCCTCGCCAACCCCGCCGAGGCCGCGCGGTCGACGATCGTCGACCTGGCCGAGCGCAGCGGCACCTCGACCGCGACGATCACCAGGTTCTGCCGCGCGCTCGGCTTCGGCGGCTACGCCGAGCTGCGCGTGGCCATCGCCACCGAGACGGGCAGGACGGCGCGGCAGCGCTGGGAGACCGACATCGGCCAGGAGATCCTCCCCGACGACGGCCTGGACAGGGTGCTCGGCGTGGTCTCGGGCAACGACATCAGGCTCATCCAGCAGACCGCCGCCCAGCTCGACCTCGCCATGGTCGAGAAGGTGGCAGAGGCGATCGCCCACGCGGGCAGGGTGCTGCTGTTCGGGGTGTCGAGCAGCGCGGCGGTCTCCAGCGAGATGGAGCATCGCCTGCAGCGCATCCGCATCCCCACGTGGAGCAGGTCCGACGCGCACTCCGCGCTCAGCGACGCCGCGCTGCTCGGCCACGGCGACGTGGCCATCGGCATCTCGCACAGCGGCAGGACCCGCGAGGTCATCGAGGTGCTCGCCGAGGCGGGCAGCCACGGCGCGATCACCGTCGCGGTCACCTCGCACCCCAGCTCGCCGCTGGCCGAGGTGTCGGAGCTGGTGCTCGCCACGGCCAGCCGCGAGACCACCTTCCGCGCCCACGGCTTCGCCGCCATCCACTCCCAGCTGCTCGTCCTCGACGTGGTCTACGTCTCGGTCGCCCAGCGCACCTACGAACGCACCCGCGAGGCGTTCGACCTGACCGTCAGGGCCGTCGAAGGCCACCGCCTCTCAGAAGGAGAATCGTGAACCCGGCCGACTACGCCAGGCACATCGCCGACCTCGTCGCCGCCATCCCCGACGACCCCCAGATCCCCAGGGCCGCCGCCCTCTTCACCAAGGCGCTCGACAGGGGAGGTGTGATCCAGGCGTTCGGCTCGGGGCACTCCGAGGCCACCGCGATGGAGATCGCGGGCCGCGCGGGAGGTCTCGTCCCCACCAACAAGCTCGCGCTCAGGGACATCGTCCTGTACGGCGGAGCCGACCCCGCCGAGCTCGAACGCTACGACCTCGAACGCGACCCCGGCCTCGCCGCGCGCATCCTCGACCTCGCACCCGTCAGGGACGAGGACCTGTTCGTGATCATCTCCAACTCCGGCGTCAACGGCGTCGTCGTCGAGCTGGCCACCCTGGTCAAGGAGCGCGGCCACGACCTGATCGCCATCACCTCGCTCACGCACAGCTCCGGCGTGCCGTCCAGGCACCCGTCGGGGCGCAAGCTGTTCGAACTCGCCGACGTGGTCCTCGACAACAGGGCTCCACGCGGCGACGCCGTCCTGCCGCTGCCCGAGGGCGGCGCCGTCGGCGCCGTCTCCACGATCACCTCGGCCCTGCTGGTCCAGCTCGTCGTCGCCGAAGCGGTGCGCGACCTGGTGAAGGCAGGACAGACGCCGCCGGTGTACCTGTCGGCGAACGTCCCCGAGGGCGACGAGCACAACCTCGCACTCGAGGCCCGCTACGAAGGCCGCATCAGAAGAGGCGGCTGACCCCAAGGAGATCAAGCCGTGAAGATCCTCCTCGCCTTAGCCCTTCCCTTCGCCGTCGTCGCCGCCCTGCTGGCCGCCCCCGCCAACGCCGCGCAGGGGCTGCGCCTGCAGTACAAGAACTCCTCGACCACCCCCACCACCGCCCAGGCCGAGCCCTGGTTCCAGCTGCTGAACGACGGGACGTCGGCCGTGCCGCTCGCCCAGGTGAAGATCCGCTACTACCTGACCGGCACGGAGACCTACAGGTTCGCCTGCTCGTGGGCGGTGGTGGGCTGCTCGACCGTGACGGGCACGTTCGGCAACGGCTACCTGGAGGTGGGCTTCACCCCGGGGACGCTGGCGCCCGGCGGCAACACGCGCGACCTGCAACTGCGCTTCCACCGCGCCGACTGGCAGAGCTTCGACCAGTCGGACGACTACTCCTTCGGCGTCCAGACCGGCTACGCCGACTGGGAGAAGGCAGCCGTCTACGTCAACGGGCAGCTGGCCTGGGGCAGGCCGCCCGGCGGCGGCGAGCCGACACCCACTCCCACCCCGACCGACCCGCCCACGGGCTCGGCGGGGGTCCTGTTCGACGACTTCTCCTACACCGGCTCGGGCGACCCGCGGCTCGCACAGCGCGGATGGACCGTGAGGTCCAGCTCAGGAGGCCCGGGCGTGCCGGGGGCCACCTGGTCGCCCGCGGCCGTCACCTTCCCCGGCGGCGTGCTGCAACTGGAGTCGTCCACCGACGGCACCGGCGCGGGCACCGTCCAGACCGAGCTCTCGACCGCCAACCGCAAGTTCTTCGAGGGCACCTACGCCGCCCGCGTGCGCTTCAGCGACGCCCCCGTGACGGGGCCCGACGGTGAGCACGTCGTGCAGACC
The DNA here is from genome assembly GCF_039533245.1 of Nonomuraea recticatena. NCBI lineage: Bacteria > Bacillati > Actinomycetota > Actinomycetes > Streptosporangiales > Streptosporangiaceae > Nonomuraea > Nonomuraea recticatena. Next base: position 206,193 of record NZ_BAAATE010000010.1, read on the forward strand.
TTCTTCACCATCACGCCGCTGCGCCAGAACATGGACCCCGACTACGGCGAGCTCGACTTCGAGTACCTGCCGAACGGCGGATGGGGCGAGCCCGCCAACATCCTCTACGCCACCAGCTGGGAGACCTACCAGGCCGACCCGTGGCAGGCGGTCAACACCCACACCGAGGAGAGGACCAGCTTCTCCGGCTGGCACGACCTGGTCGTCCAGGTGTCGGGAGGGCGCGTCAAGTACTACGTCGACGGGCGCCTGTTCGCCGACCACGGCGGCGTCTACTACCCCGAGACCCCGATGTGGATCATGTTCAACCAGTGGTTCATCGACCTGCAGGGCGGATCCGCCAGGCGCGCCTACCAGCAGCAGGTCGACTGGGTCTACCACACCAAGAACGAGGTCGTCTCGCCCGCCGGGGTGCTGAGCAGGGTCAACGCCCTCCGCGCCGCGGGGACGGCCTTCCAGGACACCGTCTCCTGACACTTGTACGGCCCCGCCGTACCCACCCTCCATTCGAAGGTGACCCCCCATGAAGTACCGCCTTCTGGCCCTCGCGGCCCTGTTCGCGGTGACCGCGTGCGGTTCCACGGACCCAGGGCCCGCCGCGAGCGCGGCCCCCGCCAAGCTGACCGTCTGGATCATGGACGGCAGCGTCACGCAGGAGCTGCTCAAGCAGTTCGAGACCGACTACGAGGCCGCGCACAAGGGCGTCGACCTCGACATCCAGATCCAGGCGTGGGACGGCATCGGCGAGCGCGTCACCGCCGCGCTGGCCAGCACCGACGCCCCCGACGTGATCGAGGTGGGCAACACCCAGGTCGCGCAGTACTCCGCCAGCGGCGGCGTGAGAGACCTCACAGGCAAGATCGCCGACCTGCGGGGCGAGGACTGGATCCCCGGCCTCGCCGAGCCCGGCAAGATCGACGGCAAGCAGTACGGCGTGCCCTGGTACGCCGCCAACCGCGTCGTCGTCTACAACAAGGACCTGTGGGCGAAGGCGGGCATCGAGGCCCCGCCGAAGACCAGGGACGAGTGGCTGGAGGTCACCGCCTCGCTCAACAAGGGCGGAGACCAGGGCATCTACCTCACGGGCCAGACGTGGTACGCCCTGGCGGGCTTCATCTGGGACGAGGGCGGCGACCTGGCGGTCAAGGAGGGCGACCGGTGGAAGGGCGCCCTCGACACCCCGCAGGCGCTGGCGGGCATGGAGTTCTACCGACGGCTCCAGGCGCTCGGCAAGGGGCCGAAGGACGCCGACGAGGCCAACCCGCCGCAGCACGAGGTTTTCGCACAGGGCAGGGTCGGGCAGATCATCGCCGTGCCCGGCATCGCCGCCCGCGTGCTCGAGGTCGAGCCCGGCATGAAGGGCAAGATGGGCTTCTTCCCCATCCCCGGCAAGAGCGCTGACAAGCCTGGCGCGGTGTTCACCGGCGGCTCCGACCTGATCATCCCGGAGGCGTCGAAGAACCACGACGCCGCCTACGAGGTGGTCAAGGCGCTGGCGGGGGAGAAGTTCCAGACCGAGCTGGCCAAGGCGATGAGCTTCGTGCCGAACAGGGCGTCGCTGGCCGGCGTGCTGAGCGGTGACGAGGGCACGGCCGCGATGGCGGCGGGAGCGGCCAACGGCAAGGCCACGCCCAACACGCCCAACTGGGCGGCGGTGGAGGCGACGTCGATCATCAAGCAGTACATGACGGCGGTGCTGACCGGCAAGGACGCGGCGGCCGAGGCCCGCAAGGTGTCGGAGTCCATCACCACGACCCTCAACAGCGGTTCCTGACCTCCGAGCCCAGGACCGTCACCCCCTGGACCGCCCGCGGGGGGTGACGGTCCCCGCCGTACACCAGAGACGATCCCAGGAGGGAGCGCATGCCCGCCGCCACCCGAGCGCCCACGCCGCCGCTCGCCCGAACGCCCCAGCCGGCGCGCAGGCGGGCCCGCCGCCGCACCAGCCCGTGGCCCTACCTGCTCATCACCCCCGCGGTCGTGGCAGGCGTGCTGCTCCTGCTCTACCCGCTGATCAGAGCGGGCGTGATCTCCGTCCAGCACTTCAGGATGGGCGAGCTCGTCAGGGGCGGCGCCACCTTCGTCGGCCTCGACAACTACCGGGAACTGCTCACGGGTGAGGAGTTCTGGAGCGTCCTGCTCAGGACCGCCGTATGGACGGCCGTCAACGTGGTGCTCATCGTCGGCCTGTCGACCGGCGTCGCGCTCATGCTGCTGCGGCTGGGCCGCCGCATGAGGGTGGCGCTGATGAGCGCCCTGGCCCTGGCGTGGGCGACGCCGATCATCGCGGCCACCACCATCTTCCAGTGGCTGTTCCAGTCGGAGCTCGGCATCGTCAACTGGCTGCTGGACATCCGCGGCTACTCCTGGTTCGCCGACGGCGGCGCCATGTTCGCCGTCCTGGTGATCCTGGTCGTCTGGCAGTCGGTGCCGTTCGCCGCCCTCACCCTGTACGCGGGCCTGACGACGATCCCCGTCGAGCTGTTCGAGTCGGCCAGGATCGACGGCGGCACCAGCAGGCAGATCTTCACCAAGGTCGTCTTCCCGATCCTGCGCCCGATGTTCGCGCTGATCACCTCGCTGGAGGTGATCTGGGTCTTCAAGTGCTTCCCGCAGATCTGGGTGCTCAGCCAGGGCGGCCCCGACGGCGCGACCACCACGCTGCCCGTCTACGCCTTCAAGATCGCCCGGGTCCTGCACAGGTACGACCTGGGCTCGGCGGTGGCCGTCGTCACCGTCGTCATCCTCGCCGTCGCGCTGGTCGCCAACCTGCGGCGGATGCTCAGGCAGGAGTCGTGATGCGCAAGGCACTGCTCAACGGCGCGGCGCTCGTCACGCTCGCGCTGACGATCTTCCCCGTCTACTGGATGGTCGTCACCGCGTTCAAGCCGACCAGGGACATCCAGTCCGAGACGCCGTCGCTGCTGCCCGTGAACCCGACGCTCGACCACTTCGCCACCGCGATGAGCGCCGAGGGCTTCTGGTCCTACTGGCGCAACAGCCTGATGGTGACGGGCGCCGCCGTCCTGCTGGCCCTGGTGGTGTCGCTGCTGGCCGCCTTCGCTGTCGCGCGGCTGCGCTGGAGGGGGAGGGGCGTGTTCGTCGTGGCGGTCTTCGCCGCGCAGATGGCGCCGTGGGAGGCGCTGCTGGTGCCGATGTTCATCATCGCGCGCGACAGCGACCTGCTGGACTCGCTGGCCATGCTGTCGGGCGTCTACTTCATGGTCACGCTGCCGTTCACGATCGTGACGTTGCGCGGCTTCCTCGACGCGGTGCCGATCGAGGTGGAGGAGGCGGCGCTGGTGGACGGGGCGACGAGGTTCACCGCGTTCCGCCGGGTCATCTTCCCGCTGCTCGCCCCAGGCCTCATGGCCACCTCGCTGTTCGGCTTCATCACCGCGTGGAACGAGTTCTCCTTCGTCAACGTGCTCATCATCAAGGACCAGGACAAGCGAACGCTGCCGGTCTGGCTGTCGACCTTCCGCGACGTCTACGGCACCGACTGGGGCGCCACGATGGCCGCCGCCACGCTGTTCGCGCTGCCGGTGCTGGTCGTCTTCCTGTTCCTGCAACGCAGGGTGGGCGCGGGCATGGCCGCGGGCGCGGTCAAGGGCTGATCAGCCGGTGAAGGCGGGATGCAGCCGCGCAGCCTCCGCCTCGGGCAGCAGGTCGAGCGCCGCCAGCCAGGCGGCCGCTCCCGCGCCGTCGCGCGCGACGGCGACCTTCGCCTCCCACCGCTGCTCCAGCAGCCTCTGTACGGCCTGCCGTACCGGCCCCTCGTTGGTCAGCACCGAGCCCGCCAGCACGATCGGGCCGCCGTCGTAGACCCTGGCCACCGTGGCGGCCAGGTGGGCCGCGGCCCGCTCGGCGATCTTCGAGGCCATCGGGTCGCCCTCGGCGGCGGCCCTGCTGACCATGCCGGCCAGCGGGCCGAGGGTGGTCCTGTCGGCCATGGCGAGCCTGACGATGCGCTCGGCCTCCCGGCGCGGGGTGGGGCCTCGGTCGTCGCCGAGGAAGTGGGCGACCACCAGGTCGGACAGCAGCCCGTCCGGCTCGCCGCGGTCGAGTGCGTGGACGACGGCCTTGGCGGCCGCCCTGCCGATCCAGAAGCCGGAGCCCGCGTCGCCCAGCAGCCAGCCCAGCCCGTCGGACAGCTCGTCGAGGGCGCGGGCGGTGAAGCGGGCGGCGACCGCTCCCGTGCCCGACAGCAGCAGCGTGCCGGAGGGCTCGGCCGAGCCCGCCGCGTAGGCGATCGGCACGTCGTTCATCAGCAGGGGGCCGACGGGCAGGCCGTGATCGGCCCACAGCTTGTCGAGGACGGCGCCGAAGGTGAGGCTGTTGCCCGCCACGCCCGCGACCGAGCGGGACACGCGCGAGGGGTCGAGCCCTTCGAGGGCCCGGGTCAGCGCCGCCCCGATCGCCGCGGACGCCGCCTGGGCCCCGTGGGCGCTGGGGTTGCCGCCGCCCGCCGTGCCGTAGCCCAGCCTGCCGCCGTCGAGGGCGTGCACGGCCACCCGCGTGGACGTCGCGCCCGCGTCGACGCCGATCACCATGTCACCGCGTTCCACGGCTCACCCATCCACTTCGTTCGCGCCGACCGTGCTGGAGGCCACCGTACCGCTCGGCCGTACGCCAGGGAGAGCCCAGCTCGCGGGCGCGGAAAGGGGCGGAAACGACGTGGTGCGCAGAGAGAGGCCCAAAACCCCGCCTGGTCTGATCGCCGTTATGCACGTGTCACATCGTGGGTCTTGACGTGACCCGATTGCAAGAATAATTTTCGCCGCAAGGTCCGATATTCGGAAGGAATATTCGTGACATCTGGTGCCCTCGGCCGCGTCGAGACAGAGCTGCCCGGACTTCCCGAGGCCCTGCGCAGGGTCGGTGAGGTGATTCTCGGCGATCCCGCCGAGGCCGCGCGCTCCACGATCATCGCGCTCGCCGAGCGGGCCGGCAGCTCGCCCGCCACCGTGACGAGGTTCTGCAGGGCGTTCGGCTTCTCCGGCTACGCCGAACTGCGCGTCGCGCTGGCCACCGAGACCGGCAGGGCGGCGCAGGCCGGATGGGGCGCGGGAGTCGGCCAGGACATCGGCCCCGACGACCCCCTGGACGCCGCGATCGAGGTCATGGCCGCCGCCGACAGCCGCCTGATCCAGGACACCGCCGCCCAGCTCGACCTGGCCGTCGTCGGCCAGGTCGCCGACGCGATCGTGGCCGCCAGCAGGGTGCTGCTCGTCGGCGTCTCCACCAGCGGCGCCGTGGCCACGATGTTCGAGGGACGGCTGCGCCGCATCGGCGTGCCCTGCTGGAGCTCGGGCGACGCGCACGTCTCCCTGGCCGACGCGGCGCTGCTCGGCAGGGGCGACGTCGCGATCGGCATCTCCCACCGCGGACGCACCCGCGAGGTGATGGAGGCGCTGACCGAGGCCCGCACCCACGGCGCGGTCTGCGTCGCCGTCACCTCCTTCGCCCGCTCGCCGCTGGCCGAGCTGGCCGACCTGGTGCTCACCACGGCCAGCAGGGAGACCACGTTCAGGCTCGGCGGGCTCGCCGCCGTCCACTCGCAGCTGTTCGTGCTGGACGCCGTCTACGTGGCGATCGCCCAGCAAACCTACGAACGGACCAATCAGGCCTTCGAACTGACCATCAAGGCCGTGGAGAGTCATCGACTGGAGTAGCCATGCCGAACACCCCCCACACTCCTCACATCACGCGACGCGAACTTCTTCGCAGCGCCGTCCTCATTCCGGCGGCGGGTGCGCTCGCCGCCTGCGCCACGCCCGCGCAGGCGCCAGCCTCCTCCGCGCCCGCCGCGGCCCCGACCAGCGCCGCCAATCCCTTCGGGGTCGCGGCGGACAAACCGCTGGAGATCTGGATCTTCGACGGCGGATTCGGCCAGGCGTACGCCAAGGACATCCACCAGCCGCTGTTCGCCACGAAGTACCCCAAGGCGCAGATCAAGCACAACGCCACCAAGGAGATCACCAAGGTCCTGCAGCCGCGCTTCGCCGGCGGCAACCCGCCCGACGTCATCGACAACTCCGGCGCCAACGCCATGGACTTCGGCGCCCTCGCACAAGACGGCCAGCTGCAGGACCTCACCCCGCTGCTCGACGCGCCCACCTGGGACGACCCCGCGGTGAAGGTGCGCGACTCCATCGACCCCGCCGTGATCGAGATCGGCACCTATGACGGCAAGTTCAGCGTGCTCGGCTATGTGAACTACATCTTCGGCATCTGGTACTCCAAGAAGGCCTTCGACGAGAACGGCTGGGCGGCGCCGAAGACCTGGGACGAGTTCACCGCGCTCTGCGAGACCATCAAGAAGTCCGGCAAGATGGCCCCCTTCACCTACGCGGGCAAGTTCCCCCAGTACCTCTACGAGGTCCTGCTGACCATGGCGGCCAAGATCGGCGGGAACGAGGTGCTCGTCAACATCGACAACCTCGAGGACGGCGCCTGGACCACCGAGGCGATGAAGGAGTCGGCCACCCGCTGGGCCGAGGTCGGCGCCAAGTACCTGATGCAGGGCACCGCCGGGCTCGACCACGTGCAGACGCAGACCGCGCACAACAAGTACGAGGTCGCCATGCTGCCCTCCGGCTCCTGGCTGGAGAACGAGCAGAAGGACACCACCCCCGCCGACTTCGCCTACCAGATGTTCGTCGTCCCCGACGTCACCGGCTCCGACAAGATGCCGTACGGCACGCTGCACACCCAGCCGGGCGAGAACTTCATCGTGCCGTCCAAGGGCGCAAACCCGCAGGCCGGCATGGAGTACCTGCGCGCCATGCTGTCGAAGAAGGCGGCCGGCGACTTCAGCGAGCTCGTCCGCACCGTCACCGTGGTCAAGGGGGCCGGCGAGGGCAGGCAGCTGTCGCCCGGCGCCAAGAGCGCCTCCGACGCGGTGAGCGCGGCGGGCGCCAACACCGTCTACTACCGCTGGCAGACCTGGTACGCCCAGCTCAAGGACGAGGCCGTCGCCGCCACGGGCCAGCTGATGAGCGGCGGCCTGACCCCCGACAAATACCTCGAGCGCATCCAGAAGAAGGCCGACGAGATCAAGAACGACTCGGCGATCAAGAAGTACAAGCGCTGACATGCTGCGTCGTCGCCTCTTCATCACCTCGTTCCTCGCGGCGCCGGTCACGCTCTACCTGGTCTACGTGATCGCGCCGTACGTGCAGGCGTTCTACATCGCGATGACCGACTGGCGCGGCGTGTCCGCCGCGCCGCGGTTCACCGGCCTGGAGAACTTCCAGCGGCTCTTCAGCGACGGGATCTTCTGGAAGGCGGTGTCGCACAACGCGCTGCTGCTCGTGCTGCTGCCGCTGATCACCATCGTCCTGGCGCTGTTCTTCGCCTTCCTGCTCAACGTGGGAGGCAGGGGCGTCTCGGGGGTGCGGGGATCGAAGTTCTACCGGGTGGTGTTCTTCTTTCCCCAGGTGCTGGCCGTGGCCGTGGTCGCGGTGCTGTTCCAGCAGGTCTTCAGGCCCGACGACAGCGGCATGCTCAACGGCCCGCTCATGGCGCTCGGGCTGCCGCCCGTCGGCTTCCTCTCCGATCCCTCGGTCGCCTTCTGGTCCGTGCTCGGCGTCATGGTCTGGCAGGCGGTCGGGTTCTACGTCGTGCTGTTCTCGGCGGGACTCGCCTCGATCCCCGGCGACATGTTCGAGGCCGCCCAGATCGACGGCGCGGGCCGCTTCTCGCTGTTCTTCCGCATCATGCTGCCGCTGCTGTGGGACACCGTCCAGGTGGCATGGGTCTACCTGGGCATCCTGGCCCTCGACGTGTTCGCCATCGTGTGGGTGATGACCGACCAGCACGGCGGCCCCGACTCCTCCACCACGGTCATGGCCGCCGAGATCTACCGCAACGCCTTCCAGTACTTCAGGTTCGGCTACGCCTCGGCGCTCGGCGTAATCATGTTCTTCTTCACCATCGGCTTCGCGATCCTGGCCCTGCGCCTCTCGCGTCGGGAACGAATCGAGTACTGATGTACCTTTCCCGGAAGTCGGTCAGAAAGGACCGGCGTACTCGGCTGGGGCCGCTGTCGGCGCTGAGTCACGTGGCGCTGGTGGTCTGGACCGTCCTCATGATCGTGCCGATCCTCTGGACCTTCCTCGCGTCGGTCAAGAGCGAGGAGGAGATCTTCGGTGACGCCTGGTCGCTGCCCGCCTCGCTGCGGTGGGACAACTTCGCCAGGGCGTGGGAACAGGCCCACATCGGCCAGTACATGCTCAACAGCGTCATCGTGGTGTCCTTCAGCACGCTCGGCACCATGCTGCTCGGCTCGATGGCCGCGTACGTGCTCGCGCGCTATCCCTTCCGCGGCAACCGCGGCTTCTACCTGCTGTTCGTGTCGGGGCTGGCCTTCCCCGTCTACCTCGCCCTGACCCCGCTCTTCTTCGTCGTGCAGAACATGGGGCGGGTCATCCCCTTCATCGGGCTGAACACCCACGCGGGGGTGGTGCTGGTCTACATCGCCTACTCGATGCCCTTCACCATCTTCTTCCTCGCCGCCTTCTTCCGCACCCTGCCCACCGCGGTCGCCGAGGCGGCCCTGGTGGACGGCGCCTCGCACACGAGGATCTTCTTCCAGATCATGCTGCCGATGGCCCGTCCCGGCCTCGTCAGCATCACGATCTTCAACGTGCTGGGGCAGTGGAACCAGTACCAGCTCCCGCTGGTGCTGTTGCAGGAGCGGGACAAGTGGGTGCTGACCCAGGGCATCGCCGACATCTCCACCGCGGCGGGCTACGACCAGGACTGGTCGGCGCTGTTCGCCGCGCTGACCCTCGCGATCCTGCCCATGCTCGTCGTCTACACGGTCTTCCAGCGTCAGATCCAGAGCGGGCTGACGGCGGGCGCGCTCAAATAGCGGCACCCGCCGTCCGCCGAGGCGGCGGGCGGCGGGTGCGGGGCGGCATGACTCAGTCCGGCGGTTCGATCCCCTCGTCCACGCCGGACTGCGCGGTGGACTCGTCCCACAGCGTCTGCCGGTGCTCGGCCTGCTCGGGATCCCCGTCCTCGGCGCCGCCCTCCTCGGAGTAGCGGCCGCGATCAGGGTGCACCGGCGCCGCCTCGGCGTCCGCCACGACCTGCGCGTCGCGCTGGTCCATCTCGTCGGGCGCCGCGTCGTCGTTCAGGGCCTTGTCGACGCGCTCGGCCGCCTCTTCCCCCGTGTACCTGTCATCAGGTGTCTCGCTCATGACCGAGCAGCTACCCCGGCAGCACGCCCGGTCACCGTCGTCGGGGGGCGAACTTCTCCACCCGGAGGAGACGGGCCCGCCCCCATGGGCCCCTCTCCTCCGGCTTCGCCCCGGGGGCCGGGTCAGGAGCAGCCCTGCTTCCTCCATTGCATCTTCACGAGGTGGTCGGGCTTCGGCTCGGACCCCGCGACCAGCTTGGCCTTGCCGGGCATGACCAGGAAGCCGCTGGTGACGTACCACGAGTCGGGCACCGTGGCGACCTCCTTGACGTCGTCGGGGCCCTTCCCCGTCGCGAACCCCTCGATGGAGAGCCCGCGCTCGGCCAGGATCGTGCGCACCTCGCCCACCTTCTTGTTGACGTACGGCACGCAGTGCATGGGCTCACCCTTGACGTCGAACCCGGTGAAGGCGTCGTACTTCTCGCCCGGCTCGGCATCGCGGTTCAGGTCCACCATCGCCGTGCCCTTGTAGCCGACGGGGATCTTCAGCCCGATCGGGCAGTTTCCCACCTTGTCGCAGGGTCCTGCGCGGTCGATGGTCTTGAACTCCTCGACCACCTCGTGCGTGGGCGTGGTGGCGAAGAGGTTGCCGACCAGGCCGGGCGAGGCGGGGACCAGCCTGAGCGAGACGTCCAGCCCGAGCCCCTTGAGCTGAGCCTGGTACTTGGCAGGGTCAGCGCGCAGGTCGTTCACCAGGATGACGTAGTAGCCGTCCTTCTGCGTGATCCCCAGGGCGGCGGCCACCGGCTCGGGGCCGAAGACCGGCAGGGCGGAGGTCCAGCCGAGCACGGTCACCGAGGCGGCGAGGACGGCCACGGCCGGCACGGCGATCCGCCAGCCCATCCGCCTGCGCCGCCTGGCCGACTCGACGGTGGGCTGGAGGGCCGGTGCAGGGGAGGAGTCCATGATCTCTCTCATCAGGTCGTGGGCGCCGGGAACCAGTCCGGGGCCGGGGTCGGGGGCGATGGCGGCGACGACGCGGTCGAGGTCGTGGGTCATGAGCTCTCCTTGGCGAGCGCCACGGCACGCGAGCCGTACCGGTTGAGGTCGAGGTCGGCGGCCGCCAGCTCGGCGGCCAGTCGCTTGCGGGCCCTGTGCAGGCGGAGGCGCGCGGCGCCGCCCGAGCAGCCGAGGACCTTGGCGATCTCGGCGGTGTTGAGGCCCTCCCAGCCGACCAGCGACAGCAGCTCCCTGTCGTCGTCCGACAGCTGGGCGAAGGCTTCACGCGCCGCGTCCGTCTCGCGCTCGGCCACGGAATGCGCCCAGCGGGTGAGGTCCGCCCGCAGCCGCACGGCCAGCGCGCTCCTTCGTGACTCGGCGCGGTAGTGGTTGGCGAGGATGCGTCTGGCCACGCCGTACAGCCACAGCTTGGCCTCCTCTCCCGAGGGGATGTCGGCGAGCCGTCGCCATGCGGTCGTGAACGTCTCGGAGATGACGTCGGCGGTGTCGTCGGGAGAGTCGGTACGGCGGGCGATGTATCCGGACACAGCCGGATAGTGAGCCAGGTAGATCTCCTCGAAGAGCTGCCGCGGTTCAGGTGGTCCCACGCGGTGACTTCCTTTCCTGGGGTGCGTCACCTGGGAGATGTGCGGCTCAAGCGAAATGTTTCAGGACGAAAGCCAAATAGGTCTCAGCCGAGCAGCGACTCGTCCAGCGGGGGCAGCCAGGAGCCCGGCGGCCGGTCCATCCAGCCGTCCTCCTCGGCGATCGCCCGGAACAGCGCGGTCAGGCCAGGGTGCCGCAGCCCCTGACGGTGGACCAGGCTGACCAGTGACAGCGGCACGGGATCGACCAGCGGGCGGACCACCGCGCCCTGGAGATCGGCCCAGCCGACGCTCGACAGCACAGGCTCACCGTGCCGCCGCAGGTAGACGAGCAGTTCGTCGAGCCCGACCGGGCAGGCGTGCGGAGCGGCCAGCGTGAGCCCGAACTCCTCCGCCAGCCGCCTGCCCAGGTCCGTCCACTCGGTGGTGGCCGGGTTGCCTGCCATGATGTCGAGGGGGAAGCCGGCCATCACGCTGAGCGGCACCTCGGGCAGCTCGGCCAGCGGGTGCTCGGGTGGCAGGATCACGGTCAGCGGCTGGAGCCGCACCGGCGTCTGCGCCAGCCGGGTCCGCACGTCGGGATCCAGGCCCGCGAAGCGGCCGAACGACACGTCGGCCGCGCCCGCCAGGATCGCCGCCGCCCCCGCCGCCAGCCCGCCGTGGTAGCGAGCGACGATCTCCGCCTCGGGCGCCAGCTCTCTGGCCCTGATCAGGTGCCGGGGCAGCGCGGAGCCCGCGCTGTTGAAGTCGACGAGGAGCGGTCCCGCCGCGCCGCGGATCTGCGCGACCAGCTCGTCGTGGACGGCGAGCAGCCGCCGCGCCGACGGCAGGAGGTTCGCCCCCGCGGGGGTCAGCTGCACCTGCCTGGTGGAGCGCGCGAAGAGCGTCGCGCCGAGCTGCTCCTCCAGCCTGCGGATGTCTCGGCTGAGCGCCTGCTGGGCCACGTAGAGCCGAGCGGCGGCGCGCCCGAAGTGGAGCTCCTCGGCGACCGCCACGAACACCCGCAGGAGCCGGGGATTGATGTCCACGCGCACACATTAACAACAGATACGCGTTAATCCGGATATTTCCGGTGTTGGACGCGGTGTCTGTATCGGCGGGAGCCTGAAGGCATGTTCTTCCGGCTCACCCACGCCCAGGTCTTCCTCCTCCTCTCCCTTTACAGGGGAGGCTTCATGATGTGACTCAGTTAAAAACATGACTCGGTTACATTATCTGCATGACCGAACTCGAGACAGAGCGCGCCTACGTCGACGAGTGCAGGAAGGGGCTCCAGCGCATGCTCGACGGAGCCCGCCACAACGTCATCGTCGGCGAGAGCGTCGCGGGCGACCGCTACAGCGCCGAGCGGCTGGGCCGCCACCTCAAGAGCCTGGCGAAGGAGCTCGGCGAGGCCCCCGAAGGGCCGCCGTTCTTCGGCCGCCTCGACCTGGAGGACGGCCACCGCCACTACCTCGGCCGCCGCCACATCTCAGGAGAGACGGGACAGCCGCCCGTCGTGATCGACTGGCGGGCTCCCGTCTCCACGGCGTTCTACCGCGCCCACGCGGGAGAGCGGCGAGGAGTGGCCATGCGCCGCAGGTACGGCTGGTCGGGCCTGACCCTCACCGGCTTCGAGGACGAACGCCTCGACGACGGCGAGCGGGTCGCCAGCCGGATCCTGGCCGCCGAGCTCGAGCGGCCCAGGGTCGGCCCGATGCGCGACATCGTCGCCACCATCCAGCCCGAGCAGGACGAGCTGGTCCGCGCCGAGCTGGAGGAGTCGATCTGCGTGCAGGGCGCGCCCGGCACGGGGAAGACGGCCGTAGGGCTGCACAGGGCGGCCTACCTGCTCTACGCCCACAGGCAGCGGCTCGAACGGCACGGCGTGCTGATCCTCGGGCCCAACCGCGCCTTCCTCGGCTACATCGGCGCCGTGCTGCCCGCGCTCGGCGAGGTCGACGTCGAGCAGACGACCGTCGACGAGCTGCTCCCGCGCACCCCTGTGAAGGGCGAGGACAGCGTCGAGGCCGCGGCCGTCAAGCACGACGAGAGGATGGCCGCGGTGCTCAGGCGGGCGCTGTACGGGCGCATCACCAAGCCGGTCGAGCCGGTGGCGGTGCGCGACGGCGCGTTCGTGTGGCGGGTGGCCGAGGACGAGCTCAGGCGCATCGTGGACCAGGCGCGGCGGGCGGCGCTGCCGTACAGGATCGGCAGGGAGAGGGTGCTCTCGCAGACGGTCGCGCTGGTACGGCGGCAGGCCGAGCTGCGGGGGCGCGCCGCCGACGCGCCCTGGCTGCGCAGGATGACCAGGGCGGTGACCCCCGCGGTCGAGGCGGTGTGGCCGAACGTGAAGCCGGAGGAGGTGCTGGCAGGGCTGCTGTCGGACCCGGCGCCGCACGCCGAGGGCCTCCTCAGCGCGCGGGAGCAGGCGGCGATCACCCGCCGCCGGCACGCCTGGACGGCGGCCGACGCGGTACTGCTCGACGAGCTGGCCGGGCTGCTCGACCATCCCAAGGGCTACGGTCACGTGATCGTCGACGAGGCGCAGGACCTGTCACCGATGCAGTGCCGCGCCATCGCCCGCAGGAGCGAGTACGGCTCGCTGACCGTCCTCGGCGACCTCGCCCAGGGCACCACTCCGTGGGCGGCCCGCGACTGGGCCGAGCAGATGAAGAACCTGGGCAAGCCGGACGCCAGAGTGATCGCGCTGACCACCGGCTTCAGGGTGCCCGCCGTGGTGGTCGAGCTGGCCAACAGGCTGCTGGACCAGCTCGGCGTGAACGTGCCGCCCACCCGCTCGTTCAGGTCCGACGGACGGCTGAAGCTGCGCGGGAGCGACGAGGTGGAGCTCGCCGTCAGGGAGGCGCTCGAGCACGAGGGCTCGATCGGCGTGATCGCCGCCGACGCCGCGCTGCCCGCGCTGGCGGCCAGGCTGGCCGCGCACGGCATCGACGACGAGCGGGTGAGCGTGATGCCGGCCAGCCTGGTCAAGGGCCTGGAGTACGACCACGTGGTGGTGGTCGAGCCCGCGGCGGTCGTCGCCGCCGAGCCGCGCGGGCTCAACCGGCTCTACGTGGTGCTCACCAGGGCCGTCTCCAGGCTCGACGTCATCGGAGCGCTTCCCGTACCCGCAGGGTCGCCCTGACGACGTTGGCGAGCGACGCCTCCACCTGCTCGTAGGTGCGCGTCTTCAGGCCGCAGTCGGGGTTGACCCACAGCCGCTCGGCGGGCAGCACGTCGAGCGCGGCCTTCAGCAGCGCCTCCACCTCCTCCGCCGAGGGGACCCGAGGGGAGTGGATGTCGTAGACCCCCGGGCCGAGCCCGCGCGGGAAGCCCTCCGGCGCGGGCGCGCCCGACCTGGCCGACTCGATCGTGGTCACGTCGGCGTCGAGCGCGTCGATCGCGGAGATGATCTGCTCGGCGTCGGAGTAGCACAGGTGGGTGTGGATCTGGGTGCGGTCGGCAGCCACCGAGGTGGCCCTGCGGTAGGCGGCGACCGCCCACTGCAGGTAGGACGGCTGGGCGGCGGCGCGCAGCGGCAGCAGCTCGCGCAGCGCGGGCTCGTCCACCTGGATGACGGAGATGCCCTCCGCCTCCAGGTCGCGCACCTCCCGCGCGATGGCGTCGGCGACCTGGAAGGTCACCTCGCGCAGCGGGAGGTCGTCGCGGACGAACGACCACGCGACGATCGTGACGGGGCCTGTCAGCATGCCCTTCACGGGCTTCGCGGTCAGCGACTGCGCGTACCGCGCCCATCTCACGGTGATCGGCGAGGGCCTGCCGACGTCGCCGTGCAGCAGGGGAGGGCGGGTGCAGCGCGAGCCGTACGACTGGACCCAGCCGTGCTCGGTCACCGCGAAGCCGTCGAGGTGCTCGGCGAAGTACTGCACCATGTCGTTGCGCTCGGGCTCGCCGTGCACCAGGACGTCGAGGCCGAGCCGCTCCTGGAGCCTGATCGCGCGCTCGATCTCCCCCTCGACCAGCGCCTCGTAGCTCGCCCGAGGCAGCGAGCGGTCGGCGCGGGCCGCCCTCAGCCGCGCGGTCTGGGGGAAGGAGCCGATCGTGGTGATCGGCAGCTTCGGCAGCCCGAGATGCTCGGCCTGCGCTTGCGCCCTGACCTCGTAGGGGCTGCGCGCCCTCGCCTCGGCCCGCTCGGCGCCCGCCGGAGCCGCCGCACTCGTGGGGGCGGGCGTCGCTCCCTCGGCGAACAGCCGCGCCAGGGCGACCACCTCAGCCACCTTCTCCTCTGCGAAGGCCAGGCGCTCGCGAAGGGCCGGATCCAGCCGCTCCTCCACCGCGAGGCTGTAGGGCACGTGCTGCAGCGAGCACGAGGTGCTCACCACGATCTCGCCGGCCCGTACGGCACGCAGCGCCGCCAGCGCCTCCGCCTCGCGGGTGCGCCAGACGTCACGCCCCGACACCACCCCCGCGAACACCGTCCTGCCGGGAAGCTCGATCGGCAGGCTCCCGCGCACGAGGTCGACGCCGATCCCCTCGACCGGCGTGCCCGCCAGCACGGGCAGCGCCTCGCCCAGGTCGCCGAAGTAGGCCGCCACCAGGAGCGAGGGCCTGGACGGCCACGCGCACAGCCGCTCGTAGGCCGCCCGCACCGCCTCCAGCTCCTCCTTCGTCCTGTCGCAGACCAGCGCGGGCTCGTCGAGCTGCACCCATGACACGCCCTCGGCGGCCAGCGCCGACAGCAGCTCCTCGTAGCACCCGAGCACCTCGTCGAGCCGCTCCAGCGCCCCCGCCAGCAGCACGAACGTCACAGGTCCGAGCACCACGGGCCTGGTGTCGAACCCCAGCGCCCTGGCCTGGCGTACCTCGCCGACGGGCTTGGACGCGTCCAGCCGGAACACCGTCGAAGGGGAGATCTCCGGCACGAGGTAGTGGTAGTTGGTGTCGAACCACTTGGTCATCCGCAGCGGCGCCAGGCCCTGGGTGCCGCGCGCCATCGCGAAGTACGGATCCTCGGCCTCGCGGTAGCGCTCGGGCACCGCTCCCAGCATCACCGCCGTGTCGAGCACCTGGTCGTAGAGGGAGAAGGTGTTGGAGGGCAGCGCGTCGAGCCCCAGCTCGGCCAGCCGTCGCCAGGTCTCCTCGCGCAGGCCGGCTCCTACCTGGTCGAGCTCGTCACGGGTGATCCGCCCGTCCCAGTAGGACTCGAGGGCCCGCTTCAGTTCACGGTTCGGGCCGATCCTCGGATAGCCCAGCACGGTCGTTATCATGCCGCCCACCCAACACGCGATCTCCGTCCGGATGCATCATCTATTCATGCTGCTTATGCTTCGGGAGATCCAGTGCTTCGCGAAGGTCGCCGCGCTGCTCAGCTTCTCGCGGGCGGCCGCCGACCTGGGCCTGTCGCAGCCCGCCGTGAGCCAGGCCGTCACCCGGCTGGAGAACGCCGTGGGTCTGCGCCTGTTCGACAGGACGGCCAGGCAGGTACGGCTGACGCCCGAGGGCAAGGCGCTGCTCGCCCACGCCCACCAGGTGCTCGACGGTGTGACCGCCTTCAGCCGTGAGGCGGCGCGGCTGGCCCAGCCTGTCATTCACCTGGCTTATCCACCGCTGGCAGGACCGCTCGTCGCCAGGGTGGCGAGACGGCTCGCGGCGAGGGGCATCGCCATCGAGCTCGCGACGGCGGGGCGGGGCGCGGCGGCGCGGGCGCTCGACGCGGGCGAGGTGTCGGCCGCGATCGTGGCCGTCCCCGCGCCGCCCAGGTTCGGCACGGGGGCGAGGTTCCACGTCACGGTGGACCGGCTGGCCGTACCCGTGGACCATCCGTGGCGCTCAGGGGTCGCCGCCGCCGACCTCGGCGACCGTGACCTGCTGATTCCCGGCGGACGGTGGGCCGGGCTGCCGGGCAGGCACAGGCAGGTGGCCGAGGACGACTTCGCCGCCGCGCTCGACCTGGTCGCCGCAGGTGCGGGGCTGCTGCCGATCCCGCAACTGGTGGCCAGGACCGTGCGCCGCGACGACGTGAGGTTCGTGCCGCTGGACGTGGCCGACCTGCGCCTCACCTACACGCTGGCGTGGGCGGGCGAGAGCGTCAGGCCTGAGCTGATGGCGCTGGTGCAGGCGGTGCAGCAGGCGCTATGGACCCGGTGATGTTCTTCAGCGCCTCGCGGCGGCTCAGGCCGGTGATGCCCTTCGCGTCGACGTAGCGGACGACCTCGCGGGGATTGGTCTTGGCGTACTCGCGCAGCGCCCACCCGATCGCCTTGCGGGCGAAGAAGTCGATGTCGGACAGGCTCGGCTCGATGCAGGCGTAGAGCAGCGCGGTGTCGGTGCGCGCCTTGAACCTGTTCTGGCTCAGGATCGCGGTGCGGCGCTTCCACAGGTCATCGCAGTGGGCCCACTCCAGCAGCAGCGGGCGCATCGCGTCGGGATAGGCGGCGAGCAGCCCGCCGATCCTGTGCGTGGCCAGTTCGTCGACCAGGTCCCACCAGGCGCCTGTGACGATCATCTCCTCGTACATCGGGACCGTATAGAGGGACTGCCACGGACGGTAGTAGCGAAAGCCCGACAGCTCGATCGCGGCGTAGCGCTCCTCGCGGTACTCGGCCTCGCGCCACAGCTCCAGCACCGCGCGCCGCCACTCGGGAGCCGCCTCGAGCCGCTGCCCGGCGAAGACCCTCTTCAGGGCCGTCCGCCGCGGCCCCGCCTGCACGCCGAGGAAGGGCAGATCCGACTTCATGTACGCCTGCATGGCCGCGGCCTTGTCGGGCTCGGCGACCTCCTGCAGCGCGAGCCGCACCGCCTTGCGGAGGCTCATGCCTGCGGCTGCGTGGACCGCTCGCCGGTGGCCAGGCCGTCGAAGAGCACCGTGATGTAGTGCTCGGCCAGGCCGGTGGTGTTGAGCCTGCCGCCGGGGCGGAACCAGCGCACGGCGACCCAGATGGTGTCGCGGATCATGCGGTAGGTGAGCTTCGGGTCGACGTCGGCGCGGAACTGCCCCGCCGCCTGGCCCGCCTTGATCTGCCGCACCCACATCTGCTCCACGTCGTCCTCGGCCTTGACGAGGTAGTTGAAGCGGGGGAACTGGCGCAGGTAGTTCCAGTCGTTCTGCATGACCGTGATCGCGGCGCGGTGGGGCTCCAGTGTGCCGAACCCGATGCGCACCATCTCCGACAGCACCGCGCGTGGTTCGCCGCCGCTCTCGAGCGCCGCGCGGTAGCGGGCGATGAGGTCGTCGAGGAAGGTGGAGAGCACCTCGTCGACAATTGTCTCTTTTGAGTCGAAATGGTGGTAGAGACTTCCGGAGAGGATGCCCGCCTCGTTGGCGATCTCGCGAACGGTCGTCGCCTGGAAGCCCTTGCGCGCGAAGATCTCCGCGGCGAGTTTCACGAGGTGGTCACGGCGCTCGGAGGCCGATCCCGACGCGGTGGCGCGCTTGGTCTTCGGGGGTGCGGCGGTGGCGTTCTTTCGCGTGGTCACCTTTCCATTATGAGCCCTTGCGCAATCGCTTGTTCACCCAACACCCGCAGCTCACACGCGGTTCCTATCTGAACCAAGCGCTTGCTAGTGTGGGTGGCATGAGCGAGGCCTACATCGTCGCCGCCGTCAGGACCCCCGTGGGGCGCAGGAACGGCGGGCTGGCGGGGGCGCACCCCGCCGACCTGGGCGCCCACGTCATCAACCAGGTCGTCTCGGGCGTCGACCCCGCCGCCGTCGACGACGTGATCTTCGGCTGCGTCGACACGGTGGGACCGCAGGCGGGAGACGTGGCCCGCACCTGCTGGCTGGCCGCGGGCCTGCCGGAGGAGGTGCCAGGCGTGACCGTCGACAGGCAGTGCGGCTCCTCCCAGCAGGCGCTGCACTTCGCCGCCCAGGCGGTGCTGTCCGGCACCGCCGACCTGGTCGTGGCCGGCGGGGTGCAGAACATGAGCATGGTGCCGATGTCCTCCGCCATGGCCTTCCCCGGGTTCGACACGCCGTTCTCGGGCTCCAAGGGCTGGGCCGCGCGGTACGGCACGCAGGAGATCTCCCAGTTCGCCGGCGCCGAGCGGATCGCCGCCGAATGGGCACTGTCCCGCGAGGAGATGGAGGCGTTCGCCCTGTCCTCGCACGAGCGGGCGCTGCGCGCCATCGACACCGGGCGCTTCGAGCGGGAGATCGCGCCCTACGAGGGCGTCGCCGTCGACGAGGGGCCGCGCAGGGACACCTCGAAGGAGAAGATGGCCTCGCTGCGCACCCTCCTGCCCGGCGGCTCGCTGACCGCCGCGCTGTCGTCGCAGATCTCCGACGGGGCCGCGGCGCTGCTCGTCGCGTCGGAGCGGGCCGTACGCGAGCACGGTCTGACGCCCCGTGCCCGCGTCCACCACCTGTCGGTGAGGGGCGCCAGCCCCGTCGTGATGCTCGACGCCCCCATCCCCGCGACCGCGCACGCCCTGGCCAGGGCCGGCATGTCCATCTCCGACCTCGACGCCGTCGAGATCAACGAGGCGTTCGCCTCGGTCGTGCTGGCCTGGCTCAAGGCGACGGGCGCCGACCCCGCGGTGGTCAACCCCAACGGGGGCGCCATCGCCCTCGGGCACCCTCTCGGCGCGACGGGCGCGGTGCTGGCGGTGAAGCTGATCCACGAGTTGGAGCGCGTGGGCGGGCGCTACGGGCTGCAGACCATGTGCGAGGGCGGCGGCCAGGCCAACGTGACCATCATCGAGCGCCTCTGACTTGTGCCAGGCGGAGAAGAACGTTTTAATCCGCTGACGTCACACTTCGACGCAGAGGAGCTCACGTGATCGTCTACGGCGGCGACTGGAACCCCGAGCAGTGGCCGGAGGAGACCTGGTCCGAGGATGTCGTCCTCATGCGCGAGGCGGGGGTCACCCGGGTGAGCGTCGGCATCTTCGCCTGGTCGCACCTGGAGCCCGAGGAGGGCAGGTACGACTTCGCCTGGTTCGACAGGATCCTCGACCTGCTGGGCGAGCACGGCATCGAGGCCTGCCTCGCCACCCCCACCGCCGCCCCTCCTCCGTGGTTCGGCCACACCTATCCCGAGGCGCTGCCCGTGGACAGGGACGGGCGCAGGGTTCACCACGGCAGCAGGCAGGGCTTCTGCCCGAGCTCGCCGATCTACAGGGACAGGGCGCTGCGCATCGCGGAGAAGGTCGCCGACCGCTACCGCGACCACGAGGCCGTGGTCATGTGGCACGTGCACAACGAGTACGGCTGCCACAACGCGCGCTGCTACTGCGACGCCTCGGCGGAGGCCTTCCGCGCCTGGCTGTGTGAACGCTATCAATCGCTGGACGCGCTCAACGACGCGTGGGGCACCGCGTTCTGGTCGCAGCGCTACTCCGACTGGGCGCAGATCCTGCCGCCGAGGATCACGTCCTTCCTCACCAACCCCGCGCACGAGCTCGACTTCAAGCGCTTCTCCTCCGACGCCCTCGTCAGCCTCTACCGGGCCGAGCGCGCCCTGCTCGGTCCCAAGCCGGCCACCACGAACCTGATGGCGGGCGCGCACTGGGACATGGACTGCTGGAGCTTCGCCGAGGCCGTGGACGTCGTCGCCACCGACCACTACCTCATCGGCGAGCACCCCCACGAGGACCTCGCCTTCGCCGCCGACTACGCCCGCTCGCTCAACGGCGGCAGGCCGTGGCTGCTGATGGAGCACTCGACGAGCGCGGTCAACTGGCAGGGCCTCAACCTGGCCAAGGACCCTGGGGAGCTGCGCCGCAACTCCCTCGCGCACCTGGCGAGGGGCGCCGACGCGATCATGTTCTTCCAGTGGCGGCAGTCGAGGGCGGGCGCGGAGAAGTGGCACTCGGCGATGCTGCCCCACGCGGGCACCGACACCAAGATCTGGCGCGAGACCGTCGCCCTCGGCGCGGAGCTCAAGTCGCTGCGCGACGTCTCGGGCAGTACGGTCGCCGCCGACGTCGCCATCCTGCTCGACCACGACAGCGTCTGGGCCCAGGACCACCCCGCCCAGCCGACGGACCGCCTGAAGCCCGTCGAGGTGATCAAGGAGTGGCACGCCGCGCTCTGGCGTGCGGGGATCACCTGCGACATCGCCAGGCCCGAGCACGATCTGTCCGGCTACCGGCTGGTCGTGGCGCCCTCGCTCTACCTGGTCTCCGACGAGGGCGCGGCCAACCTGGAGAACTTCGTCGCGGCGGGCGGCGTGGCGCTGGTCGGGCCGTACTCGGGGATCGTCGACCCCCATGACCGCGTCAGGCTCGGCGGCTACCCCGGCGCCTTCCGCGACCTGCTCGGGGTGAGCGTCGAGGAGTTCTTCCCCCTGACCGAGCCGATCGCGCTGGCGGGGGGAGGCGTGGGCAGGATCTGGAGCGAGCAGGCCCGCCTGACCACCGCCAAGGCCCTGGACACCTACCGCGACGGCCGGCCCGCCTGGACCCGCAACGAGTGGGGCGGCGGCACCGCCCACTACCTCACCACCCTGCCCGCCGACCTGTCCCCGATCATGGCCAGGGTCTGCGAGGAGGCGGGCGTCACCCCTGCGGCGCAGGCCCCTCCGGGGGTCGAGGTCGTCCGCCGCACCCACCCCGACGGCCGCTCCTACCTGTTCGCCATCAACCACACCGACGAGGACGCCGTGGTCGAAGGGGTAGCCGTCCCCGCGGGCGACGTGGTGG
This sequence comes from Nonomuraea recticatena, assembly GCF_039533245.1. Classification (NCBI taxonomy): domain Bacteria; kingdom Bacillati; phylum Actinomycetota; class Actinomycetes; order Streptosporangiales; family Streptosporangiaceae; genus Nonomuraea; species Nonomuraea recticatena. The sequence goes on from NZ_BAAATE010000010.1 coordinate 227,531, forward strand.
TGACAGGCCCCTGACCGCTACTGGGTCCAGGGCCGACGGGGTAGGACCAGCCCGGCCCGATGCCGTCATCCAGGATGTTGCTGATGCCCCAGCCGTGTCCGTTGACGTGCTCGGTCATGGACTTCTGGAAACGGCTCAGCGGACGTCGACGGGCCGGCAGATGACGCACAGGCAGGGGAGGCTCAGTCACCCGCGTCAGTATGCCGGGCGCTCAGGGGCTCGCCGGAGCGCATGGCCTCTTGGGCCTTGTGCATGGCCGAGGCCATGGTCGTCAGCTCCTGCCTGGAGAGGAGGTCGATCAGGAATCTGCGGACCACCTCGACGTGCCCGGGGGCCGTCTTCTCGAGGTGGCGCATGCCTTCGGCGGTGAGCACCGCGAGCACGCCCCTGTCGTCGCCGGGGCAGGTGGTGCGCTCGACCAGGCCCCGCTTCTCCAGCTGGGTGACCTGGTAGGTGAGCCCGCTCTTGGAGACCACCACCCTGCGCGCCAGCTCGGTCATCCGCAGCCGGCGCTCGGGTGAGGCCGACAGGATGGCCAGGATCTCGAACTGCGGGTGCGTCAGCCCCGCCGCGCTCTTCAGCTGCTCCTCGATGCGTCTGTCCAGCAGGTGTGAGGCGGTGAGGAACGCCTGCCACGCCGACATCTCCTCGGCGTCCAGCCATCGCGACTCGCTCACCTTGTCAGTGTATGACTTGTTCGAAGTTGAACGACCGCTTATGGTTGTTGTTCAAACTCGAACGAAATTGTGAGGAACCAATGGCTCGATCCATCACGCTGCTGCTCGCCAGAGTGGCTGTGGGAGTGACCTTCCTCGTCCACGGCTGGATGAAGTTCACGTCCATGGGGATCTCGGGGACGACGGCCTTCTTCGAGCAGGTCGGCATCCCGCTGCCGGGTCTGGCCGCGCCCGCCGTCGCCGTGCTGGAGGTGGTCGGCGGCATCGCGCTCATCGTCGGCGCGGCGCTGCCCGTCTTCGGTGTCCTGCTCGCCCTGAACATGGTCGGCGCCATCGTCTTCGTCCACCTCGCCAACGGCTTCCTGGCCGACAAGGGCGGCATCGAGTTCCCGATGGCCCTCGCGGCGGCCTGCCTCGCTCTGGCGTTCACGGGCGGCGGCGCGCTCGCCGTCGACCGTCTCTGGCAGAAGAGCAGGGCCGACGTCGCCGCCTGACTAGCATCGGAGGATGCCGAATCCGTTCACTCTGGGGGTCGCGTCAGGCGAACCCCTACCGGATGGCGTGATCCTCTGGACCAGGCTGACCGGTCTGTCCCGCCCCGCCGACGTGCGGTGGCAGGTGGCAGAGGACGACCGCTTCGCCAAAGTCATCAGGCAGGGTGTCGCGAGGGCGCAGCCCGCATGGGCGCACAGCGTCCACGTGAAGGTCGAGGGGCTGCGGGCCGCGACCGACTACTTCTACAGGTTCAGGTCCGGCGGCGAGCTCAGCCCCGCCGGACGTACCAGAACGGCCCCCGGCCCGACATCCACGCAGCCGGTCAGGTTCGCCGCCGCGAACTGCCAGCGCTTCGAGCACGGCTGGTACACCGCCTACAGGCACCTGGCCGACGAGCGTCCCGACGTGGTCTTCCATCTCGGCGACTACATCTACGAGTACGCCAGACCCGCCCACGGCGTGCGCCGCGTCGACCCCGCAGACGAGACCACCACGCTGGCCGGCTACCGCGCCCGCTACGCCGGCTACAGGAGCGACCCCGACCTGCGGGCCGCCCACGCCGCCGCCCCCTGGGTGCCGGTCTGGGACGACCACGAGGTCATGGACAACTACCACGGCAGGGGCGACGGCTCCGACCGCTTCCTCAGGCGCAGGGCCGCGGCCTACCAGGCCTACTACGAGCACATGCCGCTGCGGGTGCGCCCACGCGACGGCGGCCTGCAGATGTACCGCAGGCGCACCTACGGCGTGATCGCCGACTTCATGGCCCTGGACGTGCGGCAGTTCCGTGGCCCTGCCACCATGCTCGGCGCCGAGCAGGAGGCGTGGCTGGTGGCCAGGCTGGCCGCCACGCCCGTCAGGTGGCGGGTCCTGGTCCAGCCGCTCTTCTTCACCAGGAGGTTCGTGCCAGGCCCCGCGCCCAACCTGCGCAAGGAGTCGTGGGACGGCCAGCCCGAGCAGCGCGCCCGCCTGCTCGCCGCCGTCTCGCAGAACCTCGTGGTGCTCAGCGGCGACGTGCACAACGCGTGGGCGGGCGACATCGTGACCGGCGCGGGCGTGACGGTCGGCGCGGAGTTCGTCGGCTCGGCGATCAGCAGCAACCCGCCGGTCACCGACGGCCCGGGGGTCCTGGCGGCCAACCCGCACCTGCGCTACTTCGACGCCCACCGCGGCTACCTGTCAGGTACGGCGAGCGCCACCGACTTCCGGGTCGCCTTCCGAGGGGTGGACCACGTCGACAGGAAGGGCGCCCCCGTCCGCACACTCGCCGAGTTCGTCACGGAGGGACGTGGAATCAGACGCGTTGACGTCTGAAAATGCCTCTAGAAAATAGGAAACTTTCCTATTAGATTTCGGTCATGCCCAAGCCTGGCCGCGACTTGCTTCGCCTTGCCGACTCCGTCATCCTTCCGGGTTTCGTCGGGACGGCGCCCCCCGACTGGCTCCGCCGCCGACTGTCAGAAGGGCTGGCGGGGGTGGTGCTCTTCTCCCGCAACATCACAGGGCCCGCCCAGGTGGCCGAGTTGACGGCGGCGCTGCGCGCGGAGAACCCCTCGGCGCTGGTGGGCGTGGACGAGGAGTCGGGCGAGGTGACCAGGCTGGAGGTCGCCAAGGGCAGCAGCCGCCCCGGCAACTACGCGCTGGGCGTGGTGGACGACGTCGCGCTCACCGAGGAGCTCGCCCGCGACCTCGGCAGGGACCTGGCGGCCGCGGGGATCAGCATCGACTTCGCGCCCTCGGCCGACGTGAACTCCAATCCGGGAAACCCCGTCATCGGGCTGCGCGCGTTCGGTGCCGACCCCGAGCTGGTGGCCAGGCACACCAGGGCCTTCATCAGAGGCATGCAGGCGACGGGCGTGGCGGCGTGCGCCAAGCACTTTCCCGGCCACGGCGACACCTCCGTCGACTCCCACCACGGGGTGCCGGTGGTGGCGGGGGAGATCGAGGAGCATCTGCGCCCTTTCCGCGCGGCCATCGAGGAGGGTGTCAGATCGATCATGACGGGACACCTTCTCGTGCCCCGCTACGACCCCTCGACCCCCGCCACGCTCAGCCCGCACGTGCTGACCGCGCTGCTCCGTGACGAGCTGGGCTTCGAGGGCGTGGTCATCACCGACGGGATCGAGATGGCCGCCGTCTCCGGCGCGTACGGCGTCGGCGGCGCCTCGGCGATGGCCGTCACGGCAGGGGCAGACGCGATCTGCGTGGGGGGCGAGCGGTCGGACGAGGCGACGGCCGCCGAGGTGCGCGACGCGATCGCGCTGGCGGTGATGGAGGGCAGACTGCCCGAGGAGCGCCTGGCCGAGGCCGCCGGCCGGGTGACAGGGCTCGGCGCGTGGTCGGCCGCGGCCCGCGCCGCCCACGCCCAGGCCGCCCGCGAAGGCGACGGACGCGTGGAGGGCGAGATCGGGCTCATCGCCGCCAGACGGGCGGTCAAGGTCACCCGCAGGTCCTCCGCGCCCGTCCTGCCGATCACCGTCGCCGCCCAGGTCGTGGAGTTCGCCCCCGAGATGAACCTGGCCATCGACAAGGGCACCCCGTGGGGCGTCGGCGAGCCGCTGGGCAAGCTGCTGCCGGGCACGACCGTCGCCCGCCTCACCGCCGAGGAGTCACGCGCCGCCGTACTGGAGGATCTGCTGCGGTCCTCTGCCGACCGCCCGCTGGTGATCGTCGCGCGCGACGCGCACCGCTACCCGTGGCAGGCCGAGGCGATCGGCCACCTGCTCAGCGCCCGCGGCGACGCCGTGGTGGTGGAGATGGGCCTGCCCGAGCGCTCCGACCTCGGCGCGGTGCACATCGCCACGTACGGCTCGGCCCGCGTCTGCGGGCAGGCCGCCGCCGAGGTGATCACGGGTACGCTCTGACGTCGTGAACTTCGACGGCGAGGACCTCTCCGGCACATCACTGACCGAGCGGCTGAAGGGCGACGAGCCACACGTCTTCCGCGAGTGCGACCTCACCGAGACCGACCTGTGGGGAGCGTCGCTCGCGGGGGCCAGGTTCGAGTCGTGCGTGCTGGAGCAGACTGACTTCCGCAAGGCCGACCTCGACGGCGCGGTGTTCACGGGCGGCGGCGGGCTGCGCACCAGGTTCACCGACGCCGACCTGCTCGACGCCGCCTTCACCGACGTCGACCTGTCCTCGGCGCACTTCGGCGGCGCGCTGATGACCGACGCCTCGTTCACCGGCTGCCGGATGATCGGCGCCTCGCTCACCGGATCGAGGGGCACGGGCTTCCGTCTCTCCCGCTCCAACCTGATCATGGCCAACCTCGGCGGCTGCACGCTGCGCGGTCAGCTGCTCGAAGGCATCAGGTTCGACGACGCCGACCTGTCGGGCTGCGACTTCACCGAGGCGGTCTTCAGCGACTGCCGCCTGACCGGCACCAAGGTGCTGAGGGCGGTGTTCGCCAAGGCCGACCTGCGCGGCGCCGACCTCGGCGAGCCCGACGACGCCAAGGTGCGCGCCCTGGCAGGCGCGGTCATCAACCAGGCGCAGGCCAACGCCATCCTCGGGGCGCGCGGCCTCACGGTCGTGTGATGCGCCCCAGCGTCGCCTCCGCCTCGGCCATGATCCTGGTGATCAGCTCCTCGCACGAGGGCAGGTCGTCGAGCACGCCGACCACCTGACCCGAGGCCATGACGCCGAGATCGGTTCGGCCCTCGACCATGGCGGCCCTGAGCAGCACGGGGGTGTTGGCGGCCTGCAGCACCTGGGCCCAGGTCAGCTCCCTGCCCCGCCGCATCCTGCGGCCCTCGCCGATCAGCTGCGCCCAGGTCAGCCCGGACAGCCGTTTGAAGCGGGCCCCGTTGACCACCGCGCGCAGCAGCCTCGTGCGTTCGAGCGAGGCGACGAACGGAGTGGCGAGCACCCGGTGCGGCACGCCGTCCACCTTGCGGGTCACCAGGGTGTCGGTGGAGTCGAGGTAGAGCCGCTTGACCGCGTCGGGGACGGGGGAGTCCCGGGTGAGCAGGAAGCGGGTGCCCATGGCGATGCCCGCCGCGCCGTACGCCATGGCCGCCACAAGGCCGCGGCCGTCGAAGAAGCCGCCCGCCGCGATGACGGGGATGTCGACGGAGTCGACGACCTGGGGCAGCAGCAGCGTGGTGGGGATCGGCCCGGTGTGCCCGCCGCCCTCGCCGCCCTGCACGATCACCGCGTCCACGCCCCATGCGGCGACCTTCTCCGCGTGGCGGCGCGCGCCGACGGACGGGATGGTGACCACGCCCGCCTCCTTCAGCCGCGCGATGAGCTCCCTTCGCGGGGCCAGGGCGAAGGAGGCCACGCGGACGCCCTCGCGGATCAGCACCTCGACCCGCTCGGCCGCGTCGGCGGCGTCGGAGCGCAGGTTGACGCCGAAGGGCTGGTCGGTGCGGTGCTTCACCTCGCGGATCGCCGTCGTCATCTGCTCGAGCGACATGGTCGCGGCGGCGATGACGCCGAGCCCTCCCGCGCGGGAGGTGGCCGCGGCCAGGCGGGCGCCCGCGACGTAGCCCATGCCGGTCTGGACGATCGGATGGCGGCAGCCGACGAGGTCGGTGAGCGCGGTCCTCACATCGCCTCGCGCAGGTTGCCGGGGTCGAGCGCCTCCAGGACGCGCAGCTCCTCCTCGGTGGGGCCGCGGGTGGTGGGCACGTCGGGCGGGATCACCAGCTCGAAGCCCGTCGCGTCGACCACCTCCTCGACGCTCACCCCCGGATGGACCGAGACCAGCCGCATCGAGCCGTCGGGCGTGCGCAGGTCGAGCACCGCCAGGTTCGTCACCACCCTGCGCAGCAGCGGCCCTCCCACGCCCGAGACCATGTCCACCCTCTCGACGAAGACGCGGGGGGAGTGGCGGGGGATCCAGTAGCTCGTGGGACAGCACACCGTGTTGCCCGGCGCCCCCCGCACGCCGAGGAGCTGCGCCTTCGGGCGCTCCCACGCGCCGATGCAGGAGATGTTGGTGTTGCCGGACCTGTCGATCTGCGAGGCGCCCATGAACACGTGCCGCCTGCCGGTCAGCACCAGCCACAGATGGTCGCGGAAGGGCAGCCAGCCCTCCGTCACCTGGGGATCGTCGCCCGTCAGGTGGCAGACCCCGTCGGTGGTCAGCAGGTCGGGCTCGAACGTCATCCTGGCCAGCCGCGCCCCCAGCGTCGTGATCGGCCCGCCGATCCCCGCCGCGAGGATCTCCCCGTCGCCCCTGAACGCCTCCGCGCAGGCGACGACGCACACATCAGCCCTGCTCATCGTGGTACTCCAGCCATGGGGTCGTCGCGTAACGCCGCTGTTCGGCCTCGTCCCTGCCGTAGTCGGGCTCGCACGAGGTGAACCCGGCCCCTCCGGGCGCCTCGACCACCCCCGTGACGAACGTCCTGCTGATGAGCAGCGACTGGACGGGCCCCTCCTTCAGCAGGTCCGCGCTGTCCACGACCCGCTCGCAGGAGACGTAACAGCTCGTGGCTGCCTTGGCGTACAGATCGTCGAAGTAGGGGTCGGGGCCGAGGTACTGCGCGTTGCCCCGCCGGTCCGCCCTGTTGAGGTGCACCAGCGCCACGTCCATGGTCAGCGCGGGCACCGCCACCAGGTCCTCCTCCGTGTACGGCGAGCGCACCGTTCTCAGCCCCCGGTTGACCCGCATGACGTCGGAGCCGAGCCCTGCCCTCGTCGGCAGGAACGGCAGCCGGTGCGCCGCGGCGAGCAGGCCGAACATGAACATGCCCTCGTCGTACTCCACGAACTCGATCGAGCCCTGCTGCCGTGCGGCTCTGAAGTGGGGCTCCAGCGGGATGGTGTCGAGGGTGACGAAGGGGGCGACGACCCTGCGGACCCTGCCCGCCGCGCACAGCATGCCGACGTCGGCGCCGCCGTACGAGATGATCGTCAGGTCGGTCACGGGGGTGTCGAGCAGCGCTCTGACCAGGGCCATCGGCTTGCGGCGCGAGCCCCAGCCGCCGACGCCGACGGTCATCCCGCTCTCGATCCGCGCCGCCACCTCGGCGGCCGTCATGACCTTGCTCACCCGAGGAACCTCTCCCTGTGCTCGTCGCCCGCGCCCACGAGGTTGAGCTCGAAGGTGAGGCCCTGCTCGAATCGGTAGCTGCGCTTGACGTCCACAGGGTCGATGCCGTTGAGCGACTCCTTGGCCCGGCGGATCACGTAGGGGTCCTTCTCGGCGATGACCCGCGCGACGGCCAGAGCCGCCTCGCGAAGTCTGTCGCGCGGGGTCACCTCGAGCACCGAGCCGAAGGCGTGCAGTTCATGGGCGGTGACGTTCCTGCACGTGTAGACCATGGCGCGCATGAGGTGCTGCGGCACCAGCCTGGCAAGGTGCGTCGCCGCGCCCAGCGCGCCCCTGTCCACCTCGGGCAGCCCGAAGTAGGCGTCCTCGCTGGCCAGCACGATGTCGGCGTTGCCCGCCAGGCCGACCCCGCCGCCCAGGCAGAAGCCGTGCACCGCGGCCACCACCGGCACCTCGCAGTCGTAGACGGCGGCGAAGGCCCGGTAGCAGCCCCTGTTCGCCTCGACCAGCGCGGTGTGGCCCCGCGTCGCCTGCATCTCCTTGATGTCGACGCCCGCGTTGAACCCGCGTCCCTCCGCCCGCAGCACCACGACTCTGGTCGAGGGGTCCTGCCCCGCCGTCTGTACGGCACGGGCCAGGTCGTTCCAGTCGCGCACGCGCAGGGCGTTGACCGGGGGGACGTCGACGACCACCTCGGCGATCGGCCCGGAGTGCGTCGTGATGGCCATGGCGCTCCTGTCGATACCTAACGCTTGCTTGGTACCGTAGCATCCGTGATCGCCTTCGACTACACCGGCAAGGTCGTCCTGGTGACGGGTGGGACCAAGGGGCTCGGCAGGGGGATCGCCCGCGCCTTTCTGTCCGCGGGGGCCACCGTGATCGTCTGCGCCCGTACCCCGCCCGACGCGCCCGTCACCGCCCCACTGCATCCGCGGGCCCCGGCTCCCGCGTCGGACGACCGCACCGGCGTGGCCCGGTTCGTGCGGGCGGACGTACGCGATCCCGAGGACCTCGAACAGCTCTTCACGGGCCTGGACCGCCTCGACGTGGTGGTCAACAACGCGGGCGGCGCGCCGTACGCGATGGTCGCGGGGACCTCGCCCCGCCTGCACGCCCGCGTCATCGAGCTCAACCTCATCGCCCCCCTGCTGGTCGCCCAGCGCGCCCACCCGCTCCTGGCCGCCACCCGGGGCACGGTGATCATGATCGGCAGCACCAGCGGCACCCGCCCCTCTCCCGGCACCTCCGCGTACGGCGCGGCCAAGGCGGGCCTGCACCACCTGGCCGCCTGCCTGGCCGCCGAGTGGGCCCCCGACGTCAGGGTGAACACGGTCGTCGTCGGCCTGGCCGAGACGGAGAACGCGGCCGAGCACTACGGGGGCAGGTCGGAGCTGATGAGCGCGACCATTCCCGCAGGGCGGATGGCCGGGCCGTCCGACGTGGGTGAGGTCTGCCTGTGGCTGGCGGGCTCCGGTTACGTGACGGGCGCGCAGATCCTCGTGCACGGAGGCGGCGAGACCCCTGCCTGGAAGTGGGTCGCATCTGATGGAATCTCCCGATAACCAAGGCGCAGGAGGCCGTGTGACAAGGATCTGCGAAGGCCGGGTCGTGATCGTGACGGGCGCGGGCCGCGGCATCGGAAGAGAGCACGCGCTGGAGTTCGCCAGGCAGGGCGCCAAGGTGGTCGTCAACGACCTCGGCACGGGCCGCGACGGCGGAGGGCGCTCGGGCGCGCCCGCGCTCGCCGTGGTCGAGGAGATCCAGGCGCTCGGCGGGTACGCGGTGGCCAACTGCGACGACGTGGCCGACTGGGACGGCGCCGCGAGGCTGGTGAAGATGGCCGTCAGCGCCTACGGAAGGCTCGACGTCCTGGTCAACAACGCCGGCTTCCTGCGCGACAGGATGCTCGTCTCGATGACCGAGCACGAGTGGGACGAGGTCATCAGGGTCCACCTGAAGGGCCACTTCCTGCCGTTACGCCACGCCGCCGCCCACTGGCGCGAGCGCTCGAAGGCGGGGGAGCGGGTCGAGGCGAGAGTGATCAACACCTCCTCGGGCGCGGGCCTGCTCGGCAGCGTGGGCCAGGGCAACTACTCGGCGGCCAAGGGCGGCATCGCCACGCTCACCCAGGTCGCCGCCGCGGAGCTGGCGCGCTACGGCGTGACGGTCAACGCGATCGCCCCCGCCGCCAGGACCCGGATGACCGAGGAGGTGTTCGCGGGCGAGATGGCCAGACCTGATACCGGCTTCGACCCCATGGACCCCGCCAACGTGGCCCCGCTGGTCGCCTGGCTCGGCTCGACGGAGTCCGGGCACGTGACGGGAAGGGTCTTCGAGGTGGAGGGCGGCAGGATCTCCCTCGCCACGGGCTGGGCCCACGGTCCCGGCGTCGACCGCGGCGCCCGCTGGGACGCCGCCGAGGTGGGCGAAGCGGTGTCGAGACTCATGGCCGAGGCTCCGGACCCGGAGCCGGTGTACGGAGCGTCAGGAGGGCCAGGAGGGCCAGGCGCAGAATAATCTTCTGATTACTCACTGCTACCTTTTCCCTACCCTCAGTTATATGCTCGCTTTGGCTTTGACCCCACCGGGTCAAGCGGAGTCAAAAGGGCAGTCGCGCGCAGGGCCCCACGCGCGCCTCTGCCCGCGACGCCACACTGGCGAAGGAGCTGAAGTGATCAAGAAGCTGTGCGCGACCGGTGCCGTACTGGCAGCGGCCACGGGCGTCACCCTGGTGGGGACCCCGGCACACGCCGACGACTGGACCAGCAACTGGAGCCGCAACATCGGCTCCTCGCAGTCCGGCAACAACTTCGGGAACGTGGCCGCCGTCAACCGCGGCGCCAGCGGTTCCACCAACGTCAACAACATCAACGGCATCGCGACGACTGCTTCCGACAGCAGCATCTCGGTGACCTACATCTTCTACTAAGCCGCCACGCCTTCCCCATACCTTCCCCGCCCGCCGGCTCCGCCGTGCGGGAACGCTCCACCACCCGTGATCTGGAAGGAAGTCGAGATGCTCAAGAAGCTCTGCGTCACCGGAATCGTCGTCGCCGCCGCCGGCGCCACCCTCATGAGCGCTCCCGCGAGTGCCGACACCGACACGCGCAACGCGAGCCGCAACAGCGAGGCGTCGCAGTCCGGAAACAACTTCGGCAACGTGTTCGCCGGCAACGTGGGCACGAGCCGTTCGACCAACGTCAACAACATCAACGGCAACGCCGTCACCGGCACCAACCGGAGCTGGGTCGGCGTCAGGGTCGCGATTGACGACTGACCGATCCCGATGAGCGTGCGAGCCGGGTCGTCCCAGGCCCGGCTCGCGCCGTTTGTCCGGCCCCGTACCATCCGTTGAGTGACTATCTGTGCATACGTAACCTTTGATGACCCTGATGGCAACGACGACGAGCGGGAGCTCGTCCTCGCCTCCTGGCGGGAGGCGGGCATCGAGGGCAGGGCGGTCAGGTGGGACGACCCCGAGGCCGACTGGAGCGCGTTCGACGCCGCCGTGGTCCGCTCGGTGTGGGACTACGTCGAGAGGCGGGCGGAGTTCGTCGCCTGGGCCCATCGGGCCGGCAGTGTGACGAAGCTGCTCAACCCGGCGGCGGTGATCGAGGCCAACACCGACAAGACCTACCTGCGTGACATGGGCGTGCCGATCGTGCCGACCCACTGGTCCTCGGGCGACTTTCCGCAGTGGGACGAGTACGTGGTCAAGCCCGCGATCTCCGCCGGCGCCAAGGCGACGATCAGGACGAGCGACAGGGCCGCCGCGAAGGCGCATGCCGCCAAGCTCGAGGCCGAGGGTCGCACGCCGATGATCCAGCCGTACCTCGACATGGTGGAGGCCGAGGGCGAGACCTCGCTGCTCTACTTCAACCGCGTCCTCAGCCACGCCGTACGGCGCAACCCCATGCTCGCTCCCGGGCAGACCCAGGCCGACCTGGCCCGCGCCGAACTGCGCACGCCCGCTCCCGACCAGCTCGAACTGGCCGAGAAGGTGCTCGCCGAGGTGCCGGGCGACCTGCTCTACGCCAGGGTGGACCTGGTCAGGCTCCCCGACGGCAGGCCCGTGCTGATCGAGCTGGAGCTGACCGAGCCCTACCTGTTCCTGAGCCACAGCGAAGCCGCGGTGGGCAACCTGACCAGGGCCCTGGGCGAGCTCCTCTGAGAAAACCCGTTGCGGCGGGCGGGCTCCGGTTGGTTGACTGCGGGCGAGCCTTCGAAGGGGGAATGTTGATGACCGCGCGCCACGAGGTCGCCGTCACGCGCCCTCGAGCGGAGCCGCACCCCCGCCGGAGCATCCGGCGGGGCTGAGCCCGCCTGGCGTGGTGACGGCACGCGTCGTCCCGTCCGTCATCGCCCGAAGGTGTTACTCCGTTGCCTCGTCAGAGCTCGTTCCGCTGTGTCAACTGCCGCCTCGACGTCTCCATGGACGCTCCAGGCACCCGCCACCGCAACCACTGCCCGACCTGCCTGTGGTCGCGCCATGTCGACCGCACGCCGGGCGACCGCGCCGCCGACTGCTCCGCGGGGATGGCCCCCATCGCCATCCACGTACGGCAGGGCGGCGAATGGCAGCTCATCCATCGCTGCACCTTCTGCGGCGAGCTGGACGCCAACCGCATCGCCGGTGACGACAACCCGCTCACCCTGATGCGCCTGGCGGTCGCCCCGCTCGCCCAGCCGCCCTTCCCCCTCGACTGGTTCGCCAGCCTGTGAGAGCCGTTCAGGCGGTGATCCCGCCGTCGACCGGGATCACCGTGCCCGTCAGGTAGGCGCCCGCCCGCGAGGACAGGAAGATCGCCGCCCCGGCCATGTCGTCGGGGCGGCCGATCCTGCCGAGCGGCACGCCACCCGCGACCAGCTCGCGGGTGGCGGGGTCGTCCAGCGCGAAGGCCATCATCTTCGACTCGAACGGCCCTGGCGCGATCGCGTTGACCGTGATGTGCTCGGGCGCGAGCTGCCTGGCCAGGTGCCTGGTCAGCATGTGCACCCCGGCTTTGGTCGCCGAGTAGGCGTAGCTCTCCAGCGCGGGCACCCTGATGCCGTCCACGGAGCCGATGTTGATCACTCTGGCGGGATCGTCAGGGGTGGCCGCGGCGCGCAGGCGGGGGAGCAGGCGCTGCGTCAGGTGGAACACGCCCTTCACGTTGATGCCCCACAGCTTGTCGAAGGCGTGCCCTGGGTACTCCTCCAGCGGCGCGCCCCAGGTCGCGCCCGCGTTGTTGACCAGCACGTGCACGGGCCCCTCGACCGCCTCGGCCAGCGCGTCGACGCCCTCGGGCGTCGACAGGTCGGCGGGCACGGCGGTGCAGCCGAGTTCGGCGGCGGCCTTGTCGACCTCGGCCGTCTTGCGGGCGGAGATGTAGACCGTGGCGCCCGCCGCGACGAACCCGGCCGCGATCATTCGCCCGATGCCCCTGGAGCCGCCGGTGACGACGACCGTCTTGCCTTCCACGGAGAACAGAGTCATGTTCTGGGAGCATGCCATACCGACCGGTCGGTCGCCAGAGTCGGCATCTGTCAGAGCCCGGGGATGCGACCGTTCCTGAACAGGTCGACGAAGGTCTGGTGGTCCTGGCGAGCCTGCGCGCCGTACCGGTGGGCGAAGTCCACCAGCATCCCGACGAAGCCCGGCCTGTCGCCGTCGACGACCGCCACGATCGCTTCCTCGGTCGAGAAGTCGACCAGGTCGTGGCTGGACTCGTCGTCGGCGACCGAGTGCATGCGGGCCACCGCCCTTCCGAGGTCCAGCATGATCGAGCGCAGCTCGCCTGGCTCGTTGACGTCCTCCCAGTCCAGGTCGGCGGAGTACGGCGAGACCTCCGCCACCAACTGCCCCACCCCTTCGAGGGTCGTGTAGCCGAGCCAGGGATCGGCGTAGGCCTGCAGGGCCCGCTGCGACTCGGCCGTCCTGTGGCCCTGGTGCCTGAAGTAGGCCGCCACCCTGGCGTCGTCGATGTGCCTGGCCACGGCGGGCACCTGGGCCTGCTTCATGTAGAGGATGACGTCGTTCTCCAGCGCCTGCGAGCGTCCCTCCAGGAGCAGGTTGTAGGAGGGCAGCCCCGCCGAGCCGATGCCCACGCCCTTGCGCAGCGCCACGTCCTTGATGAGGTGCCCCATGGGATCGGCCTGTCCCGGCAGCGTGCCGAGGTAGTCCTCGAAGGCGTCGAGCACCGCGGCGCGCGTCCTGGCCGAGACCGGTTCGCGTCCGTCCATGAACGCGAACCGCCGGTCGTAGTCGTCGATCACGGTCTCGACGTCGAGCATGGCCACGCGGGTGTTGAGCCTGGCCGTCTGCAGCACCCTGTGCAGCACGCCCGAGGTGGTGGCCAGCGTCAGGGAGCCGATCGCGTCGTCGCCGCCCTTCGCGATGCCCGTCAGCTCGGTCAGGTAGGCGTCGCCGAAGTCGGTCACGAGGCGGGTGATCGCCTCGTCCGAGAGCGCCTTGCCGTAGCCGATCAGCGCCACGCTGGCGGCGAAGCGCTTGAGGTCCCAGGTGTAGGGGCCGACGTAGGCCTCGTCGAAGTCGTTGACGTTGAAGACCAGGACGCCCGAGGCGTTCATGTAGGTGCCGAAGTTCTCCGCGTGCAGGTCGCCGTGGATCCACACCCTGCTGGTCGGCCCGTCGAGGAAGGAGTCGTCGGCGTGGTCGCCGGTCAGGTCGGCGTAGAAGAGGGCTGCGCTGCCCCGGTAGAAGGCGAAGGCCGAGCCCGCCATCTTCCTGAACTTGCGCTGGAAGGAGAGCGGGTCGCGCTCGATCGAGGGGCCGAACTCGGTCAGCAGGACATCGAGCAGGTGGGACGCGCGGCTCTGTGACGCCATACCTCGCACAGTAGGCCGCGCGTCCCCGCTCTGACTAGGCGGAACGTCCCTGACCGACCCCTGGGACGCCCTCGACGCGCGGGAGGGCGCGCATGGCCGCGACGGTGAGCGCCACGGCCAGGACGGCGAGCACGGCGGCCTGGGCGAACATGGTGAGGGCCATCGCCTGGACCCAGGCTCCTTGGGCGCCGAGGTAGTCGAAGGGAGCCCTCAGCACGATCATCGGTACCGCGGCGATGGCCAGGGCCAGCAGGAGGGAGGGGTGGGCGCGCCTGGTCAGGCACACCATCCCCGCCACCAGGAGCGCGGCGATGGCCACGCCCTGCGGGTCCAGCCACGGCGCCAGCCATCCCATGGTTTCGACGGGTGAGTCCGCGACGCGCGGCCCGACGGTCAGGGCGAGCGCCTGGTAGAGGACGGCCACCCCCAGAGGCGCCGCGGTCAGCGGCACGGAGGGCCGCACCGGCGGCGCGTCCGCGTGGTAGGCGGTCAGCAGGGCCACGACGGGCAGCGCGGTGGCGAACAGGAACGCCAGGAGGCTCCAGTCGAGGGTCTCGGGCGTCATCATGCCGAGGACGGCGTACATGAGCACCGAGGCGGCAAGGCCCGTCACCGCGAGCACCTTGGCGGGCCGCACCCTGGCGAGCGCGAGCATGGCGAACGCCGCCGCCCACACCAGGCCCTGCGCGACCGACAGGAGGGCCCATACCCACTGCCCCGCGCCGCTGTAGACGTAGTCGGGCTCCGAGCCGACCAGACCGAAGGCGGCGAGCCGCGCGGCCAGGCTGTCCCAGGCCAGCGCGGCGTGGTGGCCGAGCCCGAGCAGCGCGAACAGTCGGACGGCGTCGCCCGTCGCCCTGGCGCGGGGCGGGGCGCCGAGGCCGCCGATCCTGGTCCTGACCGCCAGCCCGGCGACGGAGGCGACCTCCGGCAGACCGGGCCTGAGGTTGTCCTCGTCGCGGACGTCTCCAGCGGCGTCGAGGAAGGCGTCGACCATCTCCTCCTCGCGCTCTGCCCTGTAGGAGGCGGGCAGCATGCGCAGGACGAAGCGGTAGCGCTGTTCGAGCAGGCTCATGCGGCGCCTCCGGCGATCGAGGGGCGGACGGCGACGGCGCCCCTGCGGGCGCTCAGTCGTTCGGTGGCGGTCTGCAGGGTTCCCGCCAGCCTGGACACCTCCGACTGCAGGGCGTGCTCGCCCGAGTCGGTGAGGCGGTAGTAGCGGCGCAGCCGGCCCGACTGCACCTCCTCGCGGTCGAGTTCGACGAGGCCTTCGGCGGCCAGCCGGTCGAGGACGCCGTAGAGAGTGCCGATCTTGAGCTGCACCTTGCCCTCCGACAGCCGCTCGACCTCCTGGACGATGCCGTAGCCGTGGCGCGGCTCGTCCACCAGGGCGGTCAGAGCCAAGAACATGGGCTCCGTCATATTCATGGCTCCACTATACCCTGCCAAGCAAGATATCAGGCGCGCTGGCTCGAAACGGAGACGACCTCTCCCGTCATGTAGCCCGAGTAGTCGCAGGCCAGGAAGACGATCACATTGGCCACCTCCCACGGCTCCGCCGCCCTGCCGAACGCCTCCCTGGCCGTCAGATCGTCCAGCACCTCCTCGGTGGTGACCTTGGCGAGGAACGGGTGCATGGCCAGCGAGGGCGCGACCGCGTTGATCCTGATCCCGTGCTCGGCCGCCTCCAGCGCGGCGCACCTCGTCAACGCCATGACCCCTGCCTTGGCCGCCGCGTAGTGCGACTGGCCGCGCTGGGCCCGCCAGCCGGCCACCGAGGCGTTGTTGACGATCACGCCGGAGCGCTGCGGCGCCATGTGCCGCAGCGCCGCACGGGTGCAGCGCATCGTGCCCGTCAGCGTCACGTCGAGCACGGCGTGCCACTGCTCGTCGGTCATCTCGCTCAGCTCGGCGGTGCCGCCGAGGCCCGCGTTGTTGACCAGCACGTCCAGGCGTCCGTGGGTTTCGAGCACCGCGTCGAACAGCGCGCGCACCTGCGCCTCGGAGGTGACGTCGCACGGTACGGCCAGCGGCTTGACCCCCGTCAGCTCGGCAAGCGCCTCCGCCGCCTGCGCCAGGCGGCGTTCGTGCCGGTCGGAGACGACGATCGTCGCGCCCTCCTCCGCGCAGCGTCTGGCGGTCGCGTAGCCGATGCCGGTGCCCGCCGCGGCCGTCACGAGCGTGACGCGGCCGTCGAGCAGGCCGTGCGAGCGAGGGTAGGGGGGCTGCGGGGTCATCGGGGCTCCGTCCTCGGCTCTTTCGGCAGTCCGAGCGCGCGCTCGGCGATGATGTTGAGCTGGATCTCGCTCGAGCCCGCGTAGATGGTGTCGGCGCGGCTGAACAGGTAGAGCCGCTGCAGGTCGTTGAGCTCGCCGACCAGGCCCTCCTTGCCGAGCACGTCCTGGGCCAGCTCGCCGAGGCGCTGGTGCCATCGCGACCAGTAGAGCTTGGCGATCGTCGGCTCGGTGTCGGGCCGCAGCGCGTTGAGCCGCATGATCCGCAGCTCCAGCCACGAGCGGGCCAGGCCGTCCCTCACCAGCGGGTCGTCGAGGGCGCCGGTCCTCCTCGCGGTCTCGATCACCTTCGTGAGCTCGCGCTGGAAGCCGAGCTGCTGGCCGAGGGTGGAGACGCCCCGCTCGTAGCCGAGCGTGGCCATCGCCACCCGCCAGCCCTCGCCCGGCGCGCCGAGGATGTTGCCCGCGGCGGTCCTCGCGCCGTCGAAGAAGACCTCGTTGAACTCCGAGGTGCCGGTGAGCTGCCTGATCGGGCGCACCTCGACGCCCGCCTGGCGCATCGGGACCAGCAGGTACGACAGGCCGTGGTGCCGCCTGGAGCCCGGCTCGGTACGGCACAGCACGAAGCACCAGTCGGCCACATGGGCCAGCGACGTCCACACCTTCTGTCCCGTGACCACCCACTCGCCGCCTTCGAGCACCGCCCTGGTCTGGACGCCTGCCAGGTCCGAGCCCGCCTCCGGCTCGGAGTAGCCCTGGCACCACAGCTCGTCGCCGCGCTGGATCGGCGGAAGGAAGCGGTCCTTCTGCGCCTGGGTGCCGAATTCCAGGATGGTCGGGCCGATCAGCCCCTCGCCGATGTGGCCGACGCGAGCAGGGGCGTCGGCCCTGGCGTACTCCTCGTGGAAGGCGATCTGCTCCTCAAGGGAGGCGGCGCGGCCGCCGTACTCCTCGGGCCAGCCGAGGCAGGTCCAGCCCGCCCTGCCGAGATGGCGCTCCCACGCGTGCCGTACGGCGTGCCCCTCGTGCTCGCGGCCGGGGCCGCCGAGCCCCCTGGCGTGCGCGAACTCACCGGCCAGCGCCGACTCCAGCCAGGCCCTCGCCTCCTGCCTGAGCGTCATGGGATGAAGCGCCCGTAACCGCCGCGGTAGAACACCAGCGGGCTGCCGTCGGCGTTCGCGTCGAGCTGGTGGACCCTGGCGACGACGATCACGTGGTCGCCGGCCGGGTGCTCGGCCTCGATCGAGCACTCGAGCCAGGCCAGCGCGCCCTCCAGCAGCGGGTTGCCGCCGGGGGAGCGGGACCATGACAGCCCCGCGAACTTGTCGCCCCCCTTGGCCGCCAGCTGCGCGCACACCGGCTGCTGGTGCTCGGCCAGCACGTTGACCGTCACCGTCTTGGCCGCTCGAAGCCTCGGCCAGCTGGTGCTGGTGTGGGCCACACAGAAGGCGACCAGTGGCGGGTCGAGGGAGACCGAGGTGAAGGAGTTGGCGGCGAGGCCCGCGGGCTCGCCCGTGTCGGGGTCGAGAGCCGTGATGGCCACCACGCCGGTGGCGAACCTGCTCAGCACCGACCTGAAACGCCGCCCGTCCAGATGGCCGTTCCCCTGCATCGCGGCTCCGTTGACGGTGTGGTGCGGCATGACAGGCAGCCTGCCGTCACAGCTGTCCACCGCGATCAGCCGGGCAGCGTGTGTGCTCATGGGCGCCTCCTGTCCACCACTGTAGATTACCAAGCGCTTGCTTGGCGCGGTAGGTGTCTTCTCGAGAACGCGCGTTGACAGTCGCGCGGCGGCCCGCATAGCGTCGAGATTGTGGCCAAGCGCTTGCTTGAATTCCGGAACGCCACCGCCCTCGTGGGCATCGGCTACACACCCTTCTCCAAGGACTCGGGCGTCAGCACGCTCACCCTCGCCTGCAGGGCGGTCATGAGCGCTCTCGACGACGCCGGCCTCACCCCCGACGACGTGGACGGCATCGCCACCCACAGGGTCGGCGACTCGGCGGCGCCCTCGCTGGTCGGCCCCGCGCTCGGGATCCACGCGCCCACCTGGCACCTGGACCAGTTCGGCGGAGGCAGCGTCTCGCACGCGATCGTCGGGCAGGCGGCGCTGGCGGTGGCGGCGGGGATCGCGGACGTGGTCGTGTGCTACCGGGCGATCAACGCGCGCTCGGAGTTCCGCATGGGCACCGCGCCGAACCCGAGCCCGGAGACGCAGTATCTCGCCCCGTACGGCTACGGCGCGCCCGTGCAGCAGTTCGCGATGTACGCCCGCACACACATGCTGAAATATGGCACGAAGGCGGAGGATTTCGGGCGGGTGGCGATCAGGCAGCGCGCCTACGCGGCGAGCAATCCCCGCGCGCTGATGCGCGAGCCGATCACCATGGACGACTACCTCGCCAGCCGTCCGATCGCCGAGCCGTTGCGCCTGCTCGACTGCTGTCTCGAGACCGACGGCGCGTGCGCGGTCGTGGTGACCACCGCCGAGCGCGCGCGAGACCTGCGCCGCCCTCCCGTCCTCGTCTCGGGAGCGGCATGGGGCGGCGGCGACTCCTTCCTGGCGCCGGGCGAGCCCACCGTCACCGCGGCCGCCGCGCTCGCCCCGCGCCTGTACGGCATGGCGGGCGTGGGCCCCACGGACATCGACGTCGCCGAGCTGTACGACTGCTTCACCTACTCGGTGATCGTCCAGCTGGAGGACTACGGCTTCTGCGCCAAGGGGGAGGGCGGCCCCTTCGCGGCCTCGGGAGAGGGCCCGCCGGTCAACACGCACGGGGGGTTCCTGTCGGAGGGATACGTCCACGGGCTCAACCACGTCGCGGAGGCGGTCTCACAGCTGCGCGGCGACGCGGGCGAGCGGCAGGTCGACGGGGCGGAGGTGGCGCTGTCCACCGCCCAGCCCGGTCACATCCTGCCCGCCACGTCGGCGCTGATCCTGCGGAGGGGGTGAGTCGTGGACAGGGACTCGGCCGAGTGGTGGGAGCTGGCGGCCACGGGGGTGCTCGCCGTGCAGCGGTGCGACGCGTGCGGGCTGACGCGCTTCCCCGCGCGGGCGTTCTGCGCCGCCTGCCGTACCGAGGGCTGGTCATGGGCGCCGCTGGCGCCGATGGGAGTGGTGGAGAGCTGGATCGTCAGCCGCTGGCGCGCGCCCGAGCCGTTCACCGTGGTGAGGGTGCGGCCCGCGGAGGCGCGGGGGTGCGTGATGTACGGGACCTGGCGAGGGGAGCGGGAGCCCCGCCAGGGGGAGCGGGTGGTCGCCGTCTTCACCGAGCGGCCGTCGATCGAGTGGCGCCCCGAGGACGCCGGCGGCCACGCCACCTGACGAAGGGGAGAGCGCGCCCTGGCGGGCGTGGGGGACCCGCCAGGACGCGCCTCCGTACCGTGCGCGTCGACCCAGGACCCCGGCGAGGGATGGGGTCCTAAGCCGAGTGCTCGCGCACGGAGTCGGTGAGGGTGTGACCGTCTGCAGTTGGATGCCGATAACGCTCGGCGATGCGGTGCGCCGCGCCTACCGGATCGTCGATCGGGTGGGTGACGGGAGATCCATCCTCATTCCAGATGAATGATCCGTCTTTGCACCACACGGTCACCTCGGTCAGTACGGAAAGCACGGACATGCCATTCCCATTGCTCTGGTAGGTGTGGGTGAACCCCTGGCGGTGCAACGCGTAACGCAGTAAACGTGTTGCCTCGCGGGGATCGTGCCAGGGCAGGTAGCTTCGCAAGCTCGCTTGCGTCGCATACGGCGTGCCCGCGCGGACCGGCGACACCGGCAGTCACCCCCTCGCCCGACCTTTCGATGGATTTGTACCAACGAATGGATGATGGGGCTGTCAAGGCCGTGCGGTCAAGGGGTTGTAGCTAGCCAGAACCAGATCGTCTAAATTGTTGGAACAAAAGGGGTGAAAGTGGCACGGTCGTCGCTGTATCAGCAGGTGGCTTCGGATCTGCGAAGGGCCATCTACTCCGGCGACCTCGGCCCTGGGGCGCAATTGCCCACAGAAGCCACTTTGCAGGACAAGTACGGCGTAAGTCGCAATACCGTCAGACTTGCCCTGGGTGAACTGGTGAACGAGGGCCTCGTCACCCGTGCTCCCCGGCGCGGCACGATCGTGCGCGACCGCAGGCCCCTGCTGATGTACCCCCAGCGGGAACTGGCCCCGCAGCCGACAGGCGAAGTGCGCGAGGCCTTCGCCTACGCCGTCTCCCAGGAGGGACGCGAGCCCAGCCAGCTGATCGAGGTGCAGATCGTCAGCCCGGTCGAGGAGATCGCCAGCCGGTTGGAGCTCGGCGACGCCGACCTGGCCGTCGTGAGGCGGCGGCTGAGGTTCGTCGACGGACAGCCCTACAACACCAACGACTCCTACTTCCCGAGAGACCTCGTCCGCGGCTCGGAGATCGAACGGCCGGGGGACATCGCCCGAGGGGCGAACAGGGTGCTCGAAGAGCTCGGCCACGGGCAGGTGCGCGTGGTCGACGACATCATGGCGCGGATGCCGAACCAGTCCGAGGCCGAGCGCCTCCAGCTGGAGCTCGGGACCCCGGTCGTGGTGTACATCAGGGTCGGCTACGACAGCGGCGACACGCCCGTGCGCGTGGCGGTGTCGGTGCTTCCCGCCGACAAGCACTTGATCCGTTACGAGCTCGCTCTCCGCTAGGAGCGGCTCGCTTGGGGGTGATCCCTGCCATGGGGCGCGGATCGTTCTGCCGCGCTGGGCACTAGGGACTCGTGCATACTCCCCCAAATTGCATTCTTCCCCGAAATATCGCCACGAAAGCCGTGCGCCACCGAGTGGACACGCTCCGTGTTCACTCCGTCACCCATCGGAACGAAGGGTAGAACCATGCACTCCAACACCCTGCTTCACCCGCTGACCCTCCGGCGTGCCGTACCCGCCGACCTCTCAGGGGTCCTCTCCCTCCTCGCCGACACCTCCGAGTGGCTGCACCGGCAGGGCGTGCGGCAGTGGCCGCGCGGCGGCTTCGGCCCCGAGCGCATCGAGCCGCTGATCGAGGAGCAGGTCCTCTACGTGCTGGAAGGCGACTTCGGCGCGACCGTCGCGACCATCGCGCTCGACGGCCACGCCGACGCGGAGTTCTGGACCCCCGCCGACGAGCCGGGCTCGGCCCTGTACGTCCACAAGCTCGCCGTCTCCCGCGCCGCCTCGGGCACGGGGCTCGGCGACGCGCTGCTGGACTGGGCCGGCGCGAGCGTCGCGGCCTCGGGGCTCGACTGGCTCAGGCTCGACTGCTCCAAGGACAACGCGCGCCTGCAGCACTACTACCGGCGCCGCGGATTCCGTCACCTCCGCACCGTCGACCTGCCGCACCGGGCGTCGGGCGCGCTGTTCCAGCGTCCGGCGATGGTACGCACCAGCACGGCGGACGGACTCTTCCGGACAATGGATCTTGTCAACGCCTGACAGGGTTTGTCAGAAATAACCCCTACCCTCCTCTCTGCCGGGAGGAGGGTGAAATAGGCGATAACCTCTGGTTCATGACCGGATCCTTGCTCGAGGTGATCGCGCTCGACGTGCGCGACGCCGTGGCCGCAGAACAGGGCGGCGCCGACCGCCTGGAGGTCGTCGCCGACATGGCGGCCGACGGGCTCAGCCCCGCCACGGAGACGGTCGCCGCGATCGCCAGGGAGTGCCCGCTTCCTCAGATGGTGATGCTGCGCACGGAGGCCAACTTCAGCGCCGGCTCACTGGACAAGCTGAGCTCGCTGGTGAAGGAGCTGGCCGACGCGGGGGCGGCAGGGTTCGTGTTCGGCTTCCTCGACGCCAAGGGGGCCGTGGACCTGGCCGCCACCGAGGCGCTCATCCACGCGGTCTCGCCGCTGCCGTGGACCTTCCACAGGGCCGTCGACCACGCCGCCGACACCCAGGCCTCCTGGCGGGCGGTGCGGCTGCTGCCCAACCTGGCCACCGTCCTGACCTCGGGCTCGCCCAACGGCGTCACCGACGGCCTGCCCGTGCTCAAGGCCCGTGCCGAGGCGGGCGACGCGGGGCTGATCCTCGCCGGCGGCGGCCTGCAGCTGCGCCACATCCCGACCCTGCTCGACTACGGCGTGCGCGCCTTCCACGTCGGCAGCGCGGTGCGCGACTCGTGGACCTCTCCCATCGAGGCCCGCCTGGTCTCGCAGTGGCGCGCCCTGATCGACCGCGACCTCTGACGCGGGTCAGCCGAGCGCGGAGTCGGCGCGGCGGAGCGCGGCGACGAGGGTCCTGATCGTCGCGGGCTCGTCCATCACGCCGCCGACTGCCTCGCGGCTGTCCTCCCACGCCCGCACCCTGGCCGCATAGGAGTCGTAGCGCTCCAGGTGGAAGGCGTAGACGGTGGCGAAGCGGGAGACCAGGTGCGAGGGGTGCATGTCCCATCCCTGGTAGAAGCCGTGCGAGAGCGAGTGCCTCACCAGCTCCGCGTGCCTGCGCCACAGCGCGTGGACGTCCTGCGTGGACGGCGAGGCGGGTGAGGCGGCCAGCGAGCCGTCGGACAGCTCCACTCCCGTTCCCGCGAAGGCGGTCTGCATGACATGGCGGGCGTGGTCGCAGGCCGGATGGTCGAGCCGCTGCTCGTGCGGGGGCAGGCCGATCGCGGCGGTGTAGTCGAAGACGCCGAAGTGGGCGGCGGCGAGCCGTCCGCCCAGCGACTCGGCCAGGTCGGAGCGCAGGAACAGCACGGTCTGCGGCGCCTCGACCTGGATCTCGAACCGCAGCGGGGACGGCAGGCCGAGCGCGCTGTCGAGCTCGGCCAGGACCTGCGCGAACTGCCCCAGATACTCCTCCATGAGCACCTTGGGGAGGGTGACCGTGAAACCGGGCGGCAGCGAGCCCGCCCTGGCTACCAGTTCGGCGAGGAAGAGCTCGAGCGTGCGGACGGAACGGGCGGGGTCGCCGTCGGCGAACGACTTGACGCGCAGCCCCCACCGGCGGGGCAGCCTCCCCTCGGCGTGCAGGTCGGCGAGCGCCGAGGCCGCCGCCACGGCGTCGCCGTCCTCTGCGCCGGGGCGCACGCCGTACCCGTCCTCGAAGTCGACTCTCAGGTCCTCGACGGGCTCGGCGGCCAGCTTCGCGGCGACCCGCGTGTGCACGCCGGCCGCCAGGCCGGAGGGGACGCCGAACACCTCCGCCAGGGCCTCGGCGTCGGGCAGGTGCGTCTTCATCAGGTCGAGGGCCTGGCCGCCCCACGTCGAAGGCGTCGAGGAGGAGAACCTGTCGGCCGGCACGTAGACCGTGTGGACGGGCTGCCAGCCCGGCTCCCGCACGGGGTAGCGGGCCTGCTGGATCCTGTGGACGTCCTCGAAACCGCCGACGGTGATGCGCATCGTCACACGCTATCGAGGGGTGCGGGTCACGGTCACGGCGGTGCAGGGGTGACGCGGCCGCAGGCGGCCAGCATCGCCTCGAGCCCGACCAGCTTGACCCTCTCGCCCCTGCCGAGCGTGCGCGCGAGCGAGGCCTCCGCCTGCTCGATCGCCCTCCAGTCCTCGTAGGTGACGGGCCTGACGCCGCGCGCGGACAGCAGCTCGTCGATCGAGGCCACCCGGCCGTGCGGGTCGTCGGCGAGCAGCGTGCGGACCGTCTCGGCGGCGTCGGACTTGTTGGTGCCGATCACGCCGGTCGGCCCGCGCTTGAGCCAGCCCGCCACGTACTCGCGGTCGCGGACCCTCCCCTCGACGTTCGGCACGGTCATCGTCTCGCTGGAGAACGGCACGCCGGGCAGCGCCACGCTCTGGTAGCCGACCGAGCGCAGCACCATCCCCACGGGCAACGTCTCGAACTCACCCGTGCCCACGACCCTGCCGTCCTGCGACAGCCTGGTGCGCTCCAGCCGCAGCCCCTCCACGCGGGTGGTGCCGAGGATCTCCACGGGGCGCAGCCAGAACCGCACGTCCAGCCGGCGCGGACGGCCGACCGGCGCACGCTCCGACCACGACCTCAGCACCTCGATGTTGCCCTTGACCTGCCGGGGGAAGTCGCCGCCCAGCACCACCGCCTCGTCGGGCCGCACGCACACGTCGGCGTTGGCCAGCTCGCCGAGCTCGCGCAGCTCCTTCAGCGTGAACTTGGCGTGCTCGGGACCGCGCCTGCCGATCATGTGGATCGCCTTGACCTGGCTGTCGGCCAGCCTGGCCAGCACGTCGTCGGGCACGTCCGTGGAGCTCAGCTCCTCGGCGGTCTTGGCGAGCACCCGCACCACGTCGACCGCCACGTTGCCGACGCCGATCACCGCGACCTCGGGGCTGTCGAGGGTGAACCTGTCGGGCGAGACGTCGGGGTGGCCGCAGTACCAGTTCACGAAGTCCGTCGCGGCGACGCTGCCCACCAGGTCCTCGCCCGGGATGCCCATCCTCCTGTCGACCATCGCGCCCGTGCAGTAGACGACGGCGTCGTAACAGGCCAGCAGGTCGTCGACCGACACCTCCGAGCCGAGCGTCACGCCGCCGAGAAAGCGCACCTGCGGCAGCTCCAGCACCCGCTGGAGGTAGTTGGCGATCGACTTGATCGAGGTGTGGTCGGGCGCCACCCCGTATCGCACCAGCCCGTACGGCGTGGGCAGCCGTTCGAGCACGTCCACCTCGACGGGCCCTGCCGACTGCTTCACCAGTGCCTCGGCCGTGTAGATACCGGCGGGACCCGATCCGACGACTGCCACGCGCAATGACACGCTGCCTCCTCGGGGGCGACGCTATGTCCGTGATTGTGTACCCACTAGGTGCAGGCGGCCAAGGTCGTCGAGGAAACCCGTGTCGCCCGTCCTGACGAAACCGTCTCTCGCGAACACTCGTGCGTCGCCGTCTCCGACGTAACCGCTCATGACCGCGTGAGACCTGAGCAGCACCTCCCCTTCCCCGCCCGCCGGCAGCGGGCGCCCCGCCTCGTCGCGGACGGACAGGTCCACGCCCGCGCGCGGCCTGCCGACGGTGAGCTCGGCGGCCTCCGGCGGATCGTCGGGACGGGTGCCGAGGCCGAGACCCGCCTCCGTGCACAGGTAGCGGTTGCAGACGGGCGCGCCGAAGCGCTCCCTGAGCCGTCTGATCAGGCTGGGGGCGGCGGGCCCTCCGCTGGAGAGCACCAGCTCGACCGAGGGCCACTCGCCTCGCGGCTCCAGCAGGGCGGCCAGCTGCTCGGGCGTGCCCTGCAGGACGCGCAGCCGCTTGTCGCACACCAGCCGCAGCGCCGACTCGGGGTCCCAGCGCGGCAGCAGGTAGGTCGTCCTGCCGGTCTGCAGGATCACCGGCAGTCTCGTGGCGAAGGCCATGTGGCTCATCGGGTGCGACAGCAGCCGCGCGTCGCCCCTGCCCCACCTGACGCCGGCCCCGTGCGCCCTGATGGCCTCCAGCTGCCTTTCGCCGAACAGCACCGCCTTGGGCGGGCCCGTCCTGCCGGAGGTGTGGGTGATCACGACGGGCCGACCGGGGTCGGGAGGCAGCGGAGGAGGAGGGGGCTCGTTCCTGGCGAGGGAGCCCAGCCAGGAGGCGGGTGGAGGCACGCCGGGCGCGTCCGTGGTCATCCGCGGCGACGCCGGCAGGGTGACGACCTCGCGGCCGGGCAGCGAGGGGAGCAGGCGAGGGGCGGTGACGACGAGAGCGGGATCGAGCCTGGTCAGCAGGCCCAGCCTGGCCGGGTGTCGCGCGTCGATCCCCGCCGTCACGGCGCCGATCTTGGCCGCGGCGAGGTAGCAGACGACGAACTCGGGCCCGTCGGGCAGGACGAGGGCGACCACGTCGCCGACGCGCACGCCGCGATGGGCCAGTCCCGCGGCCACCCGGTCGGACAGGTGGTCGAGATCGGTGAACGACAGGCGGGAGGTGCCGGACTCGACCGCAGCGCGCGCCCCGAACCTGCGTGCGGCCTCTCCGGCCAGCAGGCGCAACATGGCTGGCTCCTGACGAAAGGCGCACTGTCTGTCTACCCGCCCCGCGCGGCCTCACGCAGGGCGTTCTTGTCGAGCTTGCCGTTGGCGTTCAGGGGGAGCTCCTCGACCACGCGCACGCGCAGCGGCACCTTGTAGTCGGACATGTTCGCCTTCGCCCACGCGCGCAGGCCCTCCTCGGTGACCTCGGCGCCCGCTCTCGGCACCACGAAGGCCCAGCCCGCCTCGCCCGAGCGCGCGTCGGGCATCCCTATCACCGCCGCCTGCGCCAGCGATCCCTCCCTGAGCAGCAGCGACTCGACCTCCGCGGGCGAGACGTTGAAGCCGTTGACGATGAACAGCTCCTTCTTCCTGTCGACGACGGACAGGTTGCCGGCCAGGTCGAGCAGGCCGATGTCGCCGGTGTGCAGCCAGCCGTCGCCGTCGATCACCTCGGCGGTCATGGCGGGTTCGCCCCAGTAGCCGCGCATGACGCCGTAGCCGCGCTGGAGGATCTCGCCCCGCTCGCCCCTCGGCACCTCCTTGCCCGCCGCGTCGACGATCTTGACCTCGATGCCGGGCACGGGACGTCCCGCCGAGCTCGCGATCACCTCGACCGGATCTTCCGCCCTGGTCATCGAGACGACGGTGCCCTCCATGAGGCCGTAGGCGTTGACCATGCGCTCCAGCCCCACCCGTTCGACCAGCCGGGTGACGAGCGAGGCGGGCACCGCCGCCGCCCCGCAGATGGCGACCCTGAGCGAGGAGACGTCGCGCGGACGCCTGTCGAGCTCGTCGAGGAGGCGGACGAAGAGGGTGGGCGGCCCCGCCAGGATGGTGATCCTGCCGTTCTCGATGAGGTCCATGAGGCCGTCGGGGGAGAAGGAGGCGACGGGCATCATCGTCGCGCCGCGTAACACACAGGCCAGCAGCCCCGCGTTCAGCCCGAAGCCGTGGGCGAAGGGCGCGATCACCGGGTACCTGTCGCCTTCGCGCAGGGTGACGATCTCCGCCCAGTCCCCGTAGCCCCGCAGGATCTGGGCATGGTCCAGCATGACGCCCTTGGGGGTGCCCGTCGTGCCGGAGGTCGACATGATCTCGCACAGGTCCTCGCCCCGTACGGCCAGCGCCCTCTCCTCGGCCTCATCGACACTCGCCAGCGTGTGCCGTACGCCCTCGAAGGGCCGGACAGAGGGCAGACGCCGCTCGCTGACCAGCAGGCGGGCGCCCGTCCTGCCGGCCAGTTCGGCGGCCTCGAGCTCCTTGGCGCGGGCGGAGATCGGCACGAGCACCGCGCCCGCGTCCCAGACCCCGAAGGCGTTGACCACCCAGGACAGGTCGTTGGGGCCCCAGATCGCGACCCTGTCGCCCGGACGGACGCCCTGCGCGATGAGCGCCCGCGCCACCGTCTGGGCCCGCTCCCGCAGGGAGGCCAGGTCGAAGTCGAGCGTGACGGCGGCGCGCGGAAGGCGCTCGGCCTGCTCCCGCAGCATCCGGGGGATCGTTTCCCACTGCATGACGGGCTCCTAGACGAGAGCGCGGTCCCTGCCGAGGTGGTGGCCGCGATGGTCGGTGACGACGCCGGGGGTGGAGCTCTCCGCGGCGTCGGGGGAGATCTCCACGGCGATCGAGATCGGCGTGAGCGCGGCGAGCGCCTGCTGGATGCGCGATCTCCACATCGGGTTCTTGACCAGGCTCTGCCTGGCGAAGGTCACGGTGAGCGCGGCGGCGTCGAGCGTGCCCTGCCTGCTGATCGCCAGCTCCCACCCCGACACGCCGTCGATCTTCGACAGCGCCTTCTCCATCCTGGGCAGCGAGAGCCACACCCCGCGCACCAGCACGTGCTCGCCGACGGTGTGCGCGAGCCGTCCTTCGACCGTGACCTGCCCCGTGCGCAGGACGGCGTCGCCGTACGGGATGACCAGCTCGCCGCGCCCCTCGTCGATCATGGTGTCCTTGTCGATGGAGGCCAGCCCGAGCACGCCCTCGGCCAGCGGCGTCAGCGGCTCGCTCTCGGCCGGCCGCCACGCCAGCGCGCCGCCGGAGAAGGGGCTGGAGTAGACCTCGGTGACCCGCGCCTCGAACTCCGAGGCCAGGTGGCCGAGGGTTCTCCTCGAGGCGATCTCGCCGGTCAGCACGATGTGCCGCAGGCCGAGGTCGAGAGGGTCCAGCAGGAACTCCAGGTGCAGCCTCGCCAGGAAGTCCATGGCGCCCGTGGGGGTCGCGACCAGCGCCGTGGCGCCCATCTCCTGGAGCGAGTGGTGCAGGCGCATCCTGCCGCGCGGCCCGACCGAGGCGGCGGCCTCGGCCACGGACGCGGCCGCCGCCGCCCACAGCCCGCCGACCGGCTCGGCCAGCGCCACCACCACCCTGTCGCCCTCGCCGACGCCCGCCTGCCGCAGCGCCTCGGCCGTCAGCTCGGGACGCAGGGGCAGGCCGCCCGTGAGGTTGAGCAGGCCGATGGCGCTCCTGGTCGTCAGATCGTCGCGGGTCAGCCACCGGGTCACTGCATCACCTCGGTCATGAAGAGGTTCATGGAGTCGCAGACCAGGTCGTGGGCGAGCCCGCCCACCTGGCACTGCAGGATCAGGTCCGTCGCGCCCGCCTCGGTGATACGGGCCACCGCCTTGCGCGAGCCCTCCACGTCGTCCACGACGACCATCAGGTGCTCGCGCAGCGTGGCCATGGCCTCCTCCGGCGGCATCCCCGCGGCGAGCTGGCCGAGCACGCGGTGGGTGGCGTGGCGGGCGTCGTAGTAGTCGGGCGGGGTGACCAGGTTCACCTGGCGGCGGATGTACCAGAGGACCGCGTCGGCGGCCTCGTCCCTGGCCTGCCCGACGTACCAGGGGATCATCAGCGCGACGCGGCGGGTGGCGGGGTCGAAGCCGTTGTCGGCCAGGCACTGCTTGTAGCCTGCGATGTCCTCGGCCACGTCGTCGATGCCCTTGAGCATGGTCATGCCGAGCAGGTTGTAGCCGTGCCTGGCGGCGGCCAGGTAGCCCTCGAGAGAGGTCGAGGCGACCCAGACGGGTGGGTGCGGCACCTGCGTGGGACGCGGGTAGACGGCCACGTCGGGGATCTCGAAGAACTCGTTCGACCTGCTCACCGGCTCGCCGTCGGCGCGCCAGATCTCCAGCGTCGCCTCCAGGCTGTCCTCCCAGATCTGGCGGGACTTCTCGAACGGCCGCTGGAAGGCCTGGTACTCCAGGGGGGAGGCGCCGCGTCCGGTGCCGAACTCCACCCTGCCGCCGCTCAGCACGTCGAGGGTGGCCACCCGCTCGGCCGTCCGGATCGGGGACTGGAAGGGCAGCAGCACCACGCCAAGACCCAGGTGGATGCGGCTGGTGCGCTGGGAGATCGCGGCCAGGACGAGGTCGGGCGCCGAGGAGTGTGAGAAGCCGCGGGTGAAGTGGTGCTCGACGAACCACGCGGTGTCGAAGCCCAGCCGGTCGCCGAGGACGACCTGGTCGATCACGTTCTGGAACGCCTGCCGTTCGACCTCGCGGGTCCTGCCGCGGACCTCCAGCTCGTATCCCAGGCTGATCCGCATCCACGCCTCCCGTTGATAAACCAAGCGCTCGCTTGGTTGAGCGTATCAGGCCATACGGACTTGCGGGAAGGGCGCGGGGAGATCAGAGTGAGTGTCCGTGAGCGCGGAGAAGCGGCGAAAGCAGGGGCTGAGGCGGCCGAAAGATGGCACGCTCGCAGACATGAGATTGCGTCGCGCCAGGGAGGCTCAGGACGAGCCGGTGCCGGCCAGCGCCCGCAGGTTCGAGGCGTTCGGCAGGGTGATGGCCGCGCTGGCGAGCGAGGCGGAGTTCATCGAGTCCTGCCGCGACCTCACCTGGTGGCGAGGGGCCGACCACAGCTGGCACATCTCGTGGCGCGACGGGCCCTACGCCTCCGAGGTGGTCACGCTGCTGGCCAGGCAGGTGCGCGAGCCGGGTCTCGACGCGGGCCTGGTCACCGTCGCAGGGTCGTGCAGCCCCTCCTCCGCGGTGCTCGACGTGATGGGGGTGCGCTTCGAGCTGCTGGCCATCGACCCGATGGGAAGGGCCAGGGTCGGCACGAGGCCCGGCTTCTGGCGCCTGGCCGAGGCGCTCGACACCACGCGCCGCACCAACGCCAGGCAGCCGTGGGAGGAACTGCTCGGCGGTTAGCCGATCTCCAGGCGCGCCCTGTGCGAGCGGGGCGGGCCGAACAGCCGCGCGTCCGAGGTGGCCCGTTTGAAGTAGCGGTGCGCCTCGTGCTCCCAGGTGATGCCGATGCCGCCGTGGATCTGGATGCTGTCGCCCGCCGCCTTCAGATAGGCCTCGCCGCAGTAGGAGCCGGCGATCGCCGCGGCCTGCGCAGAGGGGTCGCCGACCGCTCCCCACGCCGCCGACCTGGCCGACTCCACCACCACCAGCAGCTCGGCCAGCCTGTGCTTGATCGCTTGGAAGGAGCCGATCGGCCTGCCGAACTGGTGGCGCAGCCTGGCGTGGGCGGTGGCCGCCTCCAGGCACCTGGCCGCGCCGCCCACCTGCTCGGCGGCCAGCGCGATCACCGCCAGGTCGCGGACCCGCTCCCAGGCGGCGCCGTCCCCCGCGGGCCGCGCCACGGCCCCGTCGAAACTCAGCGCGGTGAGCGGACGGCTGGCGTCCATCGTCTCGTACGGCACGCGCGCCGAAGGCTCGGCCGCCACCAGCGATCCGCCGACGTAGAGGAGGACCGCCTCGGCGTCCAGCACGTAGGGGGCCGAGCCGGTCAGGCGGTCGCCGTCCAGGACGCAGGAGTGCTCGCCCGGCAGGACGACGGTCGCGGTGAGCGCGCCCTCGGCGATGGCCCCGAGCAGTTCGGGGTCGTCGGTCGCGGCCGTGGCCATGACGGCGGTCTGGAGAAAGGGGTGAGGCGACAGCGCCCTGCCGATCTCCTCGGCCACGACGGCCAGTTCGGGAAGGCCGCAGCCGGCTCCGCCGTACCTCTCGTCGACCGCCAGGCCGGCGACTCCGAGTTCGCCCGAGAAACGCGCCCATGACGCGGCCGGATGGGCGGCGAGAAAGGACCTCACGACGGTCCGCAGCTCGGAGAGGCTCACGACCGACGATGTTAACCAAGCGATTGCTCAAGTGGCCAGCCTGACTGGGGGTTGACCGAAGTTTACTTTTCCTGTATGTGCACATAGTCTGATTAGTGAACTATGGAGAAGATTGCTATCGAGTATGCCGATTTCGCCGAATATGATCGGCGACAGCGCGGCATCCAACGTCACGTGCTGGCCGCCTTCCTCGGGGGACTGGTCGTCGGCCTCGTCGGGGTGGCCGCGTCCCAACTCCCCACGGACGTCCACTACGACCCCTACATCTACCTCGCGCTGGCCGTGGCCGTCGGCGCGACGGCGTCGGGCATCGGCTGGGCGCTGCTGACCACCTTCCTCGCCTCCGCCTCCACCGTGGTGGCCGCCATGGGCGGCAGCGCGCTGCGCGGCGACCTGAACTTCGAGGCCATCGGTGGCACCAGCACGGGGTTGAACCTGGTCGTCGGCCAGCTCGTCGCCCTCGGACTGCTGGCCTACGTCAGCAGGAGGCTCGACGGCTGGGGCGATCTGGGCGCGGGCGTCGTCTCGGGCCTGCTCCTCGCCGACGTCATCGACAGGGCCACCCCCGGCGGCATCGACTGGGAACCCGCCTTCTGGCCGCTCGCCGCCGTCGCCGTCACCGTCCTCTCCGTCTTCGTGATCTTTCTCCTCAGGCGCACCACGGCGGGCAGGGTCAGGGCCGCCGCCGTCGCGGTCGTGGTCGCGGGGCTGCTCACGCTCGCGCTCCACGCCCTGTGACCGGGGAAAGTCGGTAGCCTGTATGTCCTCACATCCGGGCCCTAACTAGGAGTAGCCGTGTTGCTGCGCATGTCGTCGTTGTTGCTTCGCACCCTGCGGGACGACCCGGCAGACGCGGAAGTCCCGAGCCACAAGCTCCTGGTCCGCGCCGGCTACGTCCGCCGCGTCGCGCCCGGTATCTACTCATGGCTGCCGCTGGGCAAGATCGCCCTCGAGAACGTCACCCGCGTCGTGCGCGAGGAGATGAACAGGATGGGCGGACAGGAGGTGCTCTTCCCCGCCCTGCTGCCCCGCGAGTACTACGAGACCACGGGCCGCTGGACCGAGTACGGCGACAACATCTTCCGCCTCAAGGACCGCAAGGGCGGCGACTACCTGCTCGGCCCCACCCACGAGGAGCTGTTCGCCGACATGGTGAAGGGCGAGTACTCCTCCTACAAGGACTACCCCGTCACGCTCTACCAGATCCAGAACAAGTACCGTGACGAGGCGCGGCCCAGGGCGGGCATCCTGCGCGGCCGCGAGTTCCTGATGAAGGACTCCTACTCCTTCGACCTCGACGACGACGGCCTCAAGCGCTCCTACGAGCAGCACCGCGAGGCCTACATCAGGACCTTCGACAGGCTCGGCCTCAACTACAAGATCTGCTTCGCCACCTCGGGCGCCATGGGCGGCTCGGCCTCGGAGGAGTTCCTCGCCCCCACGCCCACCGGCGAGGACGCCTTCGTCAACTGCCACCACTGCGGCTACGCGGCCAACGCCGAGGCCGTCGTCACCCCGGCGCCCGCCGCCCGCCCGCTGGAAGGGCTCGCGGCCCAGCGGGTGCTCGACACCCCCGACACCCCGACCATCGAGTCGCTGGTGTCGCTGGTCAACGCCCGGTACGGCCTGAACATCACCGCCGCCGACACCCTCAAGAACGTCGTGGTCAAGGTCACCACCCCTGGCTCCGACAAGGAGGAGACGCTGGTCATCGGCGTCCCCGGCGACCGCGAGGTCGACTTCAAGCGCCTCGAGGCCGCTCTGGCGCCCGGCGAGCCCGCCATCTTCGAGGACTTCCACAAGCACCCCGGCCTGGTGCGCGGCTACATCGGCCCGCAGGTGCTGAAGGACCTCGGCATCCGCTACCTCGTCGACCCCCGCGTCTCCACCGGCACCTCATGGGTGACCGGCGCCAACGAGAAGGGCAAGCACGCCGTCGACGTCGTCGCCGGCCGTGACTTCGTGCCCGACGGCACGATCGAGGCCGCCGAGGTGCGCGCGGGCGACGCCTGCCCCCGCTGCGGCAACGAACTGTCCATCGACAGGGGCATCGAGATCGGCCACATCTTCCAGCTCGGCCGCAAGTACGCCGACGCCGCCGGGCTCGACGCCCTCGGCCCCGACGGCAAGCCGATCAGGATCACGATGGGCTCCTACGGCATCGGCGTCTCCAGGGCGCTCGCGGTGATCGCCGAGCAGAAGCACGACGCGCTCGGGCTCGTGTGGCCGCGCGAGGTGGCCCCCGCCGACGTGCACATCGTCGGCACCGGCAAGGAGAACCAGGTCGAGGTGGCCGTCCAGCTCGCCGAGGAGCTCGAGTCGCGGGGGCTTCGCGTCCTGGTCGACGACCGCCCCTCGGTCTCGCCCGGCGTGAAGTTCAAGGACGCCGAGCTGCTGGGCATGCCCACCATCGTGGTGATCGGCCGCGGTCTCGGCCAGGGCGTCATCGAGCTGCGCGACCGCGCGACGGGCGTCAAGGAGGAGATCCCGCTCGCCGAGGCCGCCGAGCGCGTGCTCGCCGCCTGCCGCGACTGACCCCGCGTCCGGGGGGCGGCGGGTCGGCCTCCGCCCCCTGGCCGTACGGCCAAGCGCCGTTACATCGCCCGCTCGCGGGAAGCAGTGTCGCTGTGAAGCATCGACACATCGACGTAGACGGAGTGCGGACCTTCTACAGGGAGGCGGGCCCCGAGGGGGCGCCCGTCGTGCTCCTGCCGCACGGCTACCCGTCGTCCTCGTTCCAGTTCCGCCACTTCATGCCCGCCATGGCCGATCGCTGGCGACTGGTCGCGCCCGACTACCCGGGTTTCGGCTACAGCGCGACCCCCGAGGACTTCCCCTACACCTTCGACGGCTACGCCGCCTTCCTCGACAGGTTCACCTCGGTGTTGGGCCTGCGGCACTACGCCCTGTACCTGCACGACTACGGCTCGCAGATCGGCCTGCGGCTGGCGATGAAGGCGCCGGAGCGCGTCACCGCCCTGATCATCCAGAACGGCGACATCTACGAGGACGAGCTCGGCCCCAAGTACAAGCCGCTCAAGGACTACTGGGCCGACCCCACCCCCTCGGGCCGCGAACGGCTGAGCCAGGCGGTGTCGGAGGAGGGGTTCAGGGACGAGTTCGTCGGCGAGGTGGCCGAGCATCTCGCCGAGCGGATCAGCCCCGACCTGTGGGAGCTGTCGTGGCCGCTGATGGACACCCCCGCGCGCCGCGAGATCGCCGTGGGCCTGATGGAGGGGCTGAGGGAGAACCTCGGCTGGTTCCCTCGCTACCAGCGCTATCTCAGGGAGCACAGGCCGCCGACGCTGATCGTCTGGGGCCCCCAGGACGGGTACATGCCCGAGGGCGCCGCCCGCGCCTATCTGCGCGACCTGCCCGACGCCGAGCTCCACCTGCTGGAGGGCGGGCACTGGGCGCTGGAGACGAACCTGGACGAGATCGTCGCACTCACCCGCGACTTCCTCGGCCGCCTCGCGCCCGGTACCCCGCTTCAGCGGTAGTAGCGGTGGCGGCGACCGCCGAGAGACTTGCTGAGGTGGAAGCCGCCGGGGAGCCTCACCGTGACGTGGCGGCGGCCGTCGGGGGCGGTGCTGACGTGGAAGCGGCGACCGCCGAAGCTGTGGCCGACTCCGTGGCGGGACAGGTTGATCCTGAACGGGCCCACCTTGATCGACTTACGGTAGTGCCAGCCCATCGAGCCTCCTCGGGAAAAGTCCGTGGTGCCCTGAAAACGAAGGGCACCACGGAGGAGTTCCCTGATCAGCGGCGTGCGCTGCCGCCCAGCGTCTTGCGCCAGTGGAAACCGCCAGGGAGATTGACCGACAGCGTGCGCCGTCCGTCGGCGGTCCTGGTGACGCGGAAGGCCCTGTTGCCCCAGCTGTGCCCGACACCACCGCGGGACAGGTTCAGCCGAAACGGCCCTATCTTGATGGACTTGCGATAACCCCAGCCCATTGATGCCTCCATTGGGGGATTGGCGACGCGTCCCCGCTACCCATCCGAGAAGGCGTGAATCCCGCTGAGGGCGCGTGCGCCGTCAGCCGCCGGGGGTGGCCGACGGCGGGGCCGTGGTCTTGGCGGGCACGGTCTTGGCGGGCATGCCGGGAAAGGCCGTGACCGACGGACGGAAGCCGTACGACCTGATCACCGACTCCTGCATGGCGAGCGCCGCCAGCTTGCGTGTGGCGGCCCCCTGCGCCGCGCTGAGCTCGAGGTAGGCGGCCGTGACGCCCTCCTCCACATGGACGGCCAGACGGACGGCCTCCCTGGCGTTGCCGGGCACCACGGGCAGCGCGTAGGCGGCCTCGGGCTCGACGGGCCTGCCGCCGCCCGAGGAGATGAGCGCGCGCAGCTGGTCGCGCCTGGCCCTGTGGGCGTCGAAGGCCGCCGCCACCTTCGATCGCAGCGACCCCGTCGTGCGGGCGCCCATCAGGCCGTAGGCGTAGACGGCGGCGTGCTCGGCGGCCAGCGCCTTGCCCAGCGCCTCGACGTCGCTCATGACAGTCCTTCCCTCGAAGCCCGGGCAGCCCCCACAGCCGCGCCCCCGCAGGCGCTCCGGTCTCGTCTCTCCGCGGCCTGGCAGGCGTGCGGGTCTCTCACAGCGACCTCGGCAGGGCGAGGGCGTGGAGGGCCTCGCAGGCCCCGATGCTGGCGATCAGCTGCGACAGCGGGGGAGAGGCCTTGCCGAGCTGGCGAGGGCGCAGCGCGGCGGCCTTGCGCTCCAGGTCGCGCAGCCTGTTCAGCGTCACCTTGGGCGGCGAGGGCGTCGGGGAGGGCGCGGCCGACGGCGCGGGGGAGGAGGGGGAGGGGGCGCTCTCGCGCGGCAGCCGTTCGCGCAGCGCGGCCAGGTGCTCCTCGTGACGGGCCAGGAACGGCGCGAGCTTCTCGCCGCCCCCCGCCACCAGTGCGGAGTAGAGGCCGATCGTGCGCTCCTTGTCGGCGATCAGCTCGCGCAGCAGCAGGTGCTCGGGGTCGGGGGCCTTCGAGACGACGGGGTCGGGTTCGCCCGCCGTACAGCCGGACAGCGCCGCCATCGCCGCGCCGCCCGCGAGCACGGCACGCCTGGACAGGGGACGCAAGGACAACCTCCGGTCACGTCGGGAAGGCACATAGCATCGTAAGGGCTGGCGCACGCCGTTGGCGCGTTCCGCCTGACCGTGCCCAGGTACGATATGGTCTCGCTCTCTTGAGACTCAGCCGCCCGACCCTGTCGGGTGGCGCTCTCCCGTGCCCTGGTACGGATAGGGTAAGAGCAGTCGTCGACTGAGCGGCCGCCATGTTCGGCGGCCATGGATCGCAACACAATAGGGAGGTCGATATGGGCAGCGCATCATCCCGCGACCACCTGATGAAGCTCCTGGAGCCCGTCGTCGCCACAGCAGGTCTCGACCTGGAAGACGTCACCGTCACGCGCGCGGGCAAGCGAAGCCTGCTGCGCGTGGTCGTCGACAAGGACGGCGGGGTCACGCTCGACGATATCGCCGAGGTCAGCCAGGGCGTCTCCGACGCGCTCGACGGCGACGACTCGATGGGGCAGTCGCCCTACACGCTGGAGGTCTCCTCTCCTGGAGTCGACCGCCCGCTGACCGAGCCGCGCCACTGGCGCCGCGCAGCCAAACGCCTGGTCAAGGCCGAGCTGCGCGACGGCGGCATGGTGGAGGGCCGCATCCGGGCCGCCGACGAGAGCGGCGTGGAGATCGACGTCGACGGCGCCTCGCGCAGGATCGACTATCAGGACCTGACCCGAGGACGGGTACAGGTGGAATTCCGCCGGTTCGAGGACGAGGAAGACGACCTCGACGACACCGGCGACGAGGGCTAAGGGGGAAGCCTCGTGGACATCGACATGAGCGTCCTGCGCAGCCTTGAGCGGGAGAAGGACATCTCCTTCGACCTGGTCGTGAAAGCGATCGAGGATGCGCTGCTGATCGCCTACTTCCGCACGGAGGGCGCCGCGGCCAAGGCCAGGGCGGAGCTCGACCGCGCCACAGGGCACGTCACGATCTACGCGGCGGAGCTCGACGACGAGGGTGAGATCGTCAGGGAGTTCGACGACACCCCTGGCAACTTCAGCCGCATCGCGGCCACCACCGCCAAGCAGGTCATCCTGCAGCAGCTGCGCGACGCCGAGGACGAGATCAACTTCGGTGAGTTCGCCAGCCGCGAGGGCGAGCTGGTCTCCGGCGTCATCCAGCAGGGCCAGGACCCCCGCGTGGTGCTCGTCGACCTCGGCAAGATCGAGGCCGTGCTGCCCCACAACGAGCAGGTGCCCGGCGAGGACTACGTCCACGGCGAGCGCATCCGCGCCTACGTCGTCCAGGTGAAGAAGGGCCACAAGGGTCCTTCCGTCACGCTGTCGCGCACCCACCCCGGCCTGGTGAAGAAGCTCTTCGCGCTCGAGGTGCCCGAGATCGCCGACGGCACCGTCGAGATCGCGGCGGTCGCGCGCGAGGCGGGTCACCGCACCAAGATCGCGGTCGCCTCCCGCAAGGCAGGCGTCAACGCCAAGGGCGCGTGCATCGGCCCGATGGGCGCACGCGTGCGCAGCGTCATGACCGAGCTGCACGGCGAGAAGATCGACATCATCGACTGGTCCGAGGACCCCGCCGAGTTCGTGGGGAATGCGCTGTCGCCCGCACGCGTTTCGCATGTGGAGGTCCTCGACCTCGCCGGCAGGGTGGCGCGCGTCACCGTGCCCGACTACCAGCTCTCCCTCGCCATCGGCAAGGAGGGGCAGAACGCGAGGCTCGCGGCCAGGCTCACCGGATGGCGGATCGACATCCGTCCGGACACCCAGGCCGACGATCCCGCCGGTTCCGTAGATGCGTCCAAGCGGTAAGCTGGAATATGGTGGCCAGGCGGCCCCGCTGAGAACATGCGTGGGCTGCAGGGTTCGCACGGCTAAGTCCGAGCTGCTCCATCTGGTGCTCGTCGGGGATCTCGTGATCCCTGACCTGCGAGGACAGCTCCCTGGCCGGGGTGCTTCGCTGCATCCCGACCTGAGCTGCCTGGAGCTTGCCGAGCGTCGCCGAGCGTTTCCGCGCGCGTTTCGCGTGCCGGGGCCGCTTGACATCTCGCGAGTGCGAGCGCACCTGGAGAAGGAGAACCACGAAATGTCATGTAGGACGCCGAGTTGATGGGCGGAGTCAGATTGCTATGAGCGCCTGATGAGCACGCGGCGATGAAGACGTCAAGTTAACGACGGTCCGGACGGCACTGCCAGCCTCCCGGGCCAAGTAAGGGAGTGCAGTGGCGAAGGTCCGGGTATACGAGCTCGCTAAGGAGTTCGGCGTCGAGAGCAAG
The DNA here is from genome assembly GCF_039533245.1 of Nonomuraea recticatena. Classification (NCBI taxonomy): domain Bacteria; kingdom Bacillati; phylum Actinomycetota; class Actinomycetes; order Streptosporangiales; family Streptosporangiaceae; genus Nonomuraea; species Nonomuraea recticatena. The sequence goes on from NZ_BAAATE010000010.1 coordinate 266,009, forward strand.
GTCGTCATGGCCAAGCTCCAGGAGATGGGAGAGTTCGTCCGTTCGGCGTCCTCCACCATCGAAGCGCCGGTGGTCCGCAGGCTCACCGAAGCTTTGGGCGTATCCAAGCCCACGAAGGGCGGCGGTTCGTCGTCCAAGCCGCAGCCGCCGAGGGCTGCGCCCCGGCCGGCTGACAGCAGCCAGGCCGGCAATGGCGTCGCGGAGGCGCCCGTTTCCTCAGGCCCGCGTCCGGGTCCTGTTCCGAAGCCGGGGCCCCGCCCCGGTCCCGCAGCCGGTGGCACTCCGCGCCCGCCGGTTCCGATGCCCCACCAGCAGCCTCAGCCCGAGGCCGCCAAGGCCGAGACTCCTCGCGAGGCTCCGCAGGCCCCTCAGGCTCCGCGTTTCGAGAGCCCCAAGCCCTCCGCGGCTCCGCGTCCTGGGCCGGCTTCCCGCCCCGCGGCTCCCGGCCCTCGTCCTGGCCCCGCCCAGCAGGGTGGTCGCCCCGCGGGTCCCGGTGGTCCCCGTGACGGTGGCGCCCCGCGTCCCGCCGGTGGTCCCGGTGGTCAGCGCGAGGGTGGCGCGCGTCCAGGCCCCAAGCCTGGTCCGCGTCCCGGGCCTCGTCCCGGCAACAACCCGTTCTCGTCCAACGCGACCGGCATGGGTCAGCGTCCGCCGCGTCCCGGCGGCCCGCGTGAGGGCGGTCCCCGCGAGGGTGGCCCGCGTCCCGGCGGTCCCCGTGACGGCGCTCCGCGCGACGGCGCGATGCCGCGTCCGCCCGCGAGCCGTGGTGGTCAGGGCGCTCCCGGCGCCGGTGGCCCCCGTCCCGGCCCCGGTGCCGGCGGTCCGCGTCCCGGTGGCGGCCCAGGTGCGGGCGGTCCCCGTCCCGGTGGTCCGCGTCCCAACCCGATGATGATGCCGCAGGGTCGCCCTGCCGGCCCCGGTGGTGGTGGCGGCGGTGCCCGTCCCGGCGGCGGTGGCGGTGGCGGTCGTTCCGGCGGCGGTGGCGGAGGCGGCCGTGCCGGTGGCGGCGGCGGTTTCGCCGGTCGTCCCGGTGGTGGCGGCGGCGGTTTCGCCGGTCGTCCCGGTGGCGGCGGTGGCGCGGGTCCGCGCACCGGCA